>CAZCJT010000121.1:0-7240 GCA_964498565.1 uncultured Acidimicrobiaceae bacterium | reverse complement strand
TGTGATGGAGGCAGCGGCGGGAATCGAACCCGCGTACAGGGATTTGCAGTCCCTTCGTCGCCCCGCGAAACCGCAGGTCAACCGACGTGAATGATCGCCCGGGGAACGGTTGGGGAACACGTGGGGAACGCACTGGCGCGCTCTGGAGGTAAGTGGGTATCCGATCGGATACGCTGATCGTGTGGCCGGATCGCTCATCGAAGACGCCCGGACCCGGGCGCGTCTCACCATGGACGAACTCGCCACGCGTGCCCATACCTCCCGCCCGACGCTTTCCGCCTACGAGCACGGGCGCAAGTCGCCCCGCCTCGACACCGCCGAGCGAATCATCGGCTCCGCCGGCTTCACGCTCACGCTCGAGCCCACGCGCTCGTACCGCACGATCCGCACCCGGCACCGGCGCCCCGCCTCGGTGCCGGAGCGTCTCCCCCGCCTGCCGGTAGGCAACGCGCTCGCCACGGTGGAGCTCCCGCTCCACCTCGACTGGTCGTCGCCGGACCGCACGGTCGACCTCGGCGACCGGCGCCAGCGCGCCCGCTGCTACGAGGTGGTGCTGCGAGAAGGCACGCCCACCGACATCGACGCCTACGTCGACGGAGCGCTGCTCGTGGACGTGTGGGACGACCTCGTCCTGCCCGCCGACATCCGGCGAGCGTGGCGAGACGTGATCGACCAGGAGCTCGGCCGTGCGTGAGCCAGCGGAGCGCCGCGGCCTCACCGACTTCCAGCTGGAAGTGGCGAGGGCCTTCTTCGCCCTTCCGGCGAGCGACGGCTTCCTCCTGGCCGGCGGCGGCGCCCTGCTCGCCAACGGCCTCACCGACCGCCCGACCCAGGACCTCGACTTCTTCCGTTCATCGCCAGATGTCGTCACTGCGCGGGACGCCTTCGAAGGCGCCGCAGTCGACCGCGGCTGGCGGGTGGCCCGCCTGCGGGATCACGACGACTTCGTCCGGCTCCAGGTGGAGGGCACCGAACCCTTGATCGTCGACCTCTGCCTCGACTCACCGCCGACACGCCCCGCCGTCGCCACGGTCGCCGGGCCGACGTTCGATCCCGCCGAGCTCGCCGGCCGAAAGGTCGTCGCCCTCTTCAGTCGGGCTGAGGCTCGCGACTTCGTCGACGTCCACGCGCTGCTCCAGCGCTACACGCGAGACCGCCTGCTCACACTCGCCCGTGAGGTCGATGCCGGGTTCGACGAGCAGGTGTTCGCAGAGATGCTCAGCTCGATCGAGCGACACGACGACGTCACACTTGGCACCGGTGGAGCACCCGCCGCCGACGTTCGGTCGACGTTCGCCCTTTGGGCTCGAGCACTCCGGTCCTGAGCCCTGTCTCCTCCTATGGGCGGCGGGGGACGTGTCGGGCGTCCTCGATCCAGGCGTCGATGTCGCCGGGGTCGAAGCGCAACAAGTGCCCCCACTTGATGAAGGGGATGCGACGTTCGTGCACGAGGCGGCGGACGTGCCGGACGTCGACGCCGAGGTGGTCCGCGACGGCGGCGATGTTCATGAGTTGCGGGAGTTCGCTGGCGCTGGCCATCAGATCTTCCTCCGGGGTTTCCGCGTGTCGGGAGGCTCGGTTTCGGCCCCGCTGCATGACCAATGCCGTTCCTGGACCCTGAACGGCCAGGAACGTCCGAGAAGGTCCGCAGCACACCCTCCGGCCACGGGCCCGGGCGCCCGCGGGTACGGGTACCCGGGCCGAGCAGGTCGAGCGATCCGACCTGGCCCGGAAACCGGGCCTGACCTGGGCCGGTGACCTCTCCGGGGTACCTCGGCCGGGCCGGGGCAGGGCCGAGTTCGACGGGGTCGGGGTCAGATGGCGTGGCGGGAGGGTTCGTAGCGGCATCGTTCGAGCCAGGCGTGGACTTCGACGGGGTTGAAGCGGATGAGGTGGCCCCACTTGATGAACGGGATGCGGCGTTCGTGCACGAGGCGGCGGATGTGGCGGACGGACACGCCGAGGTGCTCGGCGAGGGTGGCGATGTCCATCAGGTGGGGCAGGTCGGCGGTGGCGGCCATGGCAGTGGACTCCTCGAGGTTGTCGGTGCGGTCGAGGCCCGGGCGCGGGTCCTCCTTGCACTAGGCCGGTAAACGGGCTGGTTCTCGCGAGGAGTTCCGAACGGAACCGTCGAGGGACGGGGCCGAACCGGTCCGAGGGTGCGCTGATCGGACGAGCTAATCGGGATCGAGGACGGCGCGCCGGTGCCGGTCGGAGATCGGCTCGGCGTCGGCGATGGCAGGGATCGTGGAGTGGTTGTCCGTGAGTGGCCGGGTGTGTCCGGTCGTGCGGAAGTCGTGGACGGACCCGCTGATGGTCCGTATGACGGGACAGGACGGAGAACACGAGTGCAACCCCTGACGGGGTTGTCCCGGGAAGGCGCTGATGGCGTAGTCGCAGATCATGGGAGCCGGCTCAGTCCGGTATCACCGGGACACGGTGTTGGATCGGGCGGATGACTTCCCGGGCCAGACTCTCGCCTACTACGGCTCCCGGGGCGAGACGCCCATGGCCTGGGGTGGTGGGGGGGCAGCGAGGCTGGGCCTGACCGGCACCGTCACCCACGAGACCTACGGGTCGGTGTTCGCCGAGGGCGGCGCCCGTGACCCGGTGTTGGGGACACGGCTCGTCGCCACGAAGCGCCCGGGTCTCGAACTCGTCGTCTCCGCGCACAAGACCGTCGCCGTGTTGGGGGTGGTCGGCCGGGCCGATGACATGCACAGGATCCTTGATGCCGAGACCGACGCCACCCTCGCGTTCCTCGACGCCTGGGTGTCCCGACAGGGTGGGCGACGGGGCAAGCGCGAGGTGCGGACGCCGACGTCGGGGTTGATCTACGGCCGTACCCGCCACGCCACGTCCCGGGCCGGGGACCCGAACCCACACGACCATGTGCTGGTGGCGAACGTGGTGGAGATGCTCGACGACGTCGGCGGCTGGAAAGGTCTCGACACCGCCGGGGTGCGCGACATGGTCCATGCCGCCACCGCCGTCGGACGCCTCCATGCGGCCTGGGAAGCGACCCGGCTGGGCTACGGGATCCGCCCCGACCACGGTCCGTCGGGGAAGCTCGACCACTTCGCCATCACCGGCGTTCCCAGCGAGGTGACCAGGTTGTTCTCGAAGCGGTCCGAGCAGATCGACGACGAGGCCGGCCCCAATGCCTCCTACCGGCTCCGGTCCCGCCTGGCCCGGTCGAATCGCCCCGACAAGGACGACGACCACACTCCCGAACAGCTCATGGACCACTGGCAGACCGAACTCGCCGGTCTCGGGCTGTCACCCCGGCCACGTACTCGACCGCATCCACTCTGCAGCCCCCGCCCAACCCCCCGTGGAACGGCTCTCCGATCGGGAGCTCGCCGACCTGGTCGACTGGGTCCTCTCCCCCACCGGACCGTTGGCCGGCGACAAGCGATTCGGACGGGCGGAGGTGATCCGCCACCTCGCCCCGAAGCTCCACGGTCGCCACCCCGACCAACTCGACCGGGCCCTGTCGGCGGTGCTCGCCCACCCCGAGGCCCTGCCACTGTTGGGCCAGCCTGGCGCCCGGAACCGGGCCTGGGTGCTCGCATCCACCCGCGCCGCCGAAGAAGCCATCGCCGACTGCGCCGGCCGGCTCGCCGTGTCCACCACCGCCGTGTCCGTCAACCCCGACACCGTGACCGAGGCGATCCGGGCCAAGGAGTGGGACATCGGCGCCCGACTGACCCAGGACCAACGCGACGTCGTGGCGGCGGCGGCCACCTCGGCGCGGCAGGTCGAACTCGTTCTCGGCGTCGCCGGCGCCGGCAAGACCACTGCCCTCGACTCCGTGCGCGCCGCCTACCAGGAGTCCGGCTACCGGGTGCTCGGCACCGCCACCTCCGGGCAAGCCGCCAAGACCCTCGGCGCCGCCGCCCACCTCGACTCCCGCACCATCGCCAGCCTCCTGTGGCGGCTCCAACACGGCCACGAAACCCTCGACAGCCGGACCGTGTTGATCATCGACGAAGCGGGCATGGTCGACGACCCCGCAATGCTCGCCCTGTTCACCACCGCCGAGATCCACGGCACCAAGACCATCATCGTCGGCGACCACCACCAGCTCGGCGCCGTCGGACCCGGCGGCGGCCTCGAAGGCCTCATCACCCGCCACCCCGACGCCGTCCACACCCTCACAACCAACATCCGCCAAACCGATCCCGCCGAACGAACCGCACTCGAACAACTCCGCCACGGCGACATCGAGCGGGCGGTGTCCTTCTACGCCGAACACCGCCGCGTCCGACCACGCCGAGACCGAGCCGACGTGCTCGCCACGATGATCGAAGCATGGGCTCGCGATGTCGATGCCGGCCACGACACCGCCATGTTCGCCTGGCGACGCACCGACGTCGCCGCCCTCAACCAGCTCGCCCGCGTCAACCGACGCGCTGCCGGCCTTGTCGAAACCACAGAAGTCGAAGCCCACGGCGGACGGCGCTATGCGGTCGGTGACCAGGTCGTCGCCCTCGCCCCCGACCCCCAACGGCGGTGGGTGACCAGCCAACGCGGCACGGTCACCACCATCGACCCCCGCACCAGATCCCTCAGCATCACCTTCCACGACACCGACACCCCCGTGGTGCTGCGGGGCGAGGAGCTCGACTCGAAGCGCCTCGACCACGCATATGCCACCACCGTCCACCGCGCCCAAGGAGCCACCGTCGACCGGGCCCACGTCTACGCGGACGGCGGCGGCCGAGAACTCACCTACGTCGCCCTCTCCCGCGCCCGACACGAGACCACGATCCACTGCGTCGCCGACAACCTCGACCAAGCCATCGAAGACCTCCACCGCGACTGGAACCACGACCGCCGCCAACGCTGGACCCTCGACACCGACCTCCCCGCCGCCCCCGGCCAGCCCACCCGACCTGCGCTCATGCCCGGCGTCGACGCCGGCCTTCGCCTCGGACGACTCCGAGCCGAACGCGACGCCGTACTCGCCGCCATGCCCACCGACCCCGACCCCGCCCTCCTCGAGCTCATCCAGGAACAGCGAGCCCTCACCCGCCACCTCGACGAACTCCGCTCCGGGACCGGCCGCTACACGAACACCCCCATCGGACAAGCCGCCCAAGACCACGTCGCCGCGCAGGCCGCCTACGACCAAGCCGCACGGCACGCCCGCTCCTCCGCTCTCAGTCGCTGGCAAGAACGCAAGGCCAACGGCCTCGTCGAGAAACGACAGACCGAACTCGACCACACCCGGCAGGCCTGGCTCTCGACCGGCGCACCGATCGAACAGGAACTGACCGCTCAGCTCGCCGCCGCCGAGGACGCCAAGACACAGCTCGGCATCCAGCGACTCGAACGTGAAACGTGGCTGCTCCAACACCCCGACACCCTCGACCGCCTCGCCGCCCTCAACCGCGAAACCCGACGCCTCGAGCTCGACGCAGGAATCACGAGGCCGGACCAGCCAGACCTCGCCATACCACCGCCCACACCCCGCGGACCCGGCCTCGCAATGTGAGTCCTGCGCCGGAGATTCAATCAGGAGTGGATCCCCTCTCTCCATGCCAGTTCAGGACGCGGCGCACACGCCGGATGGCGCTTCGGTCGGGAGGGGGTTTTCGGGACGCGTCGAGGCCCACCCTGTCTGTCAGGGTGAGATGAGACACCTGCGGTACCCGATCATCTGACCCGACGGGGCAAGACAGGACTACGAGAACCATGACCATGACGACTGCATCGTTGAACGGACGCGCCCACACTGGGGGCGTGACCGACGACGACATCGACCCGGCCGCGAGACCTCAGCGGCGATCGTTCACCGCCGAGTACAAGGCCGAGATCCTCGCCGAGTACGACACCTGGCCGAAGGGCTCCGACGAGCGCGGGGCGATCCTGCGCCGCGAGGGTGTCTACTCCTCGCACATCTCGGAGTGGCGCAAGCAGGCCGAGGCGGGTGCCCGGGCGGGTCTGGCCCGCAAGTCCAAGAAGCGCCGCACGGCCGAGGAGGTCGAGCTCGACCGGCTACGCCGCCAGAACGAACGACTGGCCGCCGAGCTCGAGCGCACCCGGACCGCGTTGGAGATCACGGGAAAAGTGCACGCGCTCTTGGAGCAGCTCTCCGAGAGCGCGGACACCGACCCACGGTCGAAGCCGTGATCGCCGAACACCTCCCCGCCCTCGAAGAGGTGACCTCGACCAAGCAGGCGTGCGAGCTGCTCGGCGCCAACCGGGCAACGGTCCTGCGGCGACGCCGGGACCCGGTGTTGGGTCCGCCCCCACCGCGGCCGGCGCCGCCGAACAAGCTCACCGAGCCCGAACGTCAACACGTGCTGTCGGTGCTTCGCTCACCCAAGTACCGGGATCTGGCACCGGCGCAGGTGTGGGCCCAGCTGCTCGATGACGGCATCTACCTGTGCTCGATCCGCACCATGTACCGGCTCCTCGCTGCTGTCGGCGAGAACCGGGAACGTCGCCGGCAGCGCACGCACCCGGCCCGCAAGAAACCCGAGCTGATCGCCCGTGGCCCGAACCAGGTGTGGTCGTGGGACATCACGAAGCTGGCCGGTCCCGAGCGTGGCGTCTACTACGAGCTGTTCGTGATCATCGACATCTACTCCCGCTACGTCGTGGCCTGGACCGTCGCCGCGGCCGAGACCGGTGAGCTCGCCGAAGCGTTCATCGCTGACGCGTTCGACAGCCAAGGCGTCGACCGCAACCAGTTGACCTTGCACGCGGATCGTGGGTCGTCGATGACGTCCAAGCCCGTCGCGCAGCTGCTCGTCGATCTCGGCGTCACCCGTTCGCACAGCCGCCCGTCGGTGTCGAACGACAACCCCTACAGCGAAGCCCAGTTCAAGACCCTCAAGTACTGCTCGGCGTTCCCCGGCCGGTTCGGGTCCATCGCCGATGCCCGCTCGTTCTGCACCGCGTTCTTCGATCACTACAACCACGTCCATCGCCACGCCGGCATCGGCCTCCACACCCCGGCGTCGGTCCACTACGACACCGCCACCGAGATCCGAGCCGCTCGAGCCGACACACTCACCGCCGCCTACAACGCGAACCCCGCCCGGTTCCGCCACCAGCCACCCACGCCGCCGAAGCTTCCCCAGGTCGCGTGGATCAACGAACCCAACCGGGAAGCGCTCATCCAATCCGCATAGGAAGTTGTCTCATGCCCCTTGACACGTTCCGCCACGCCCAGTGCGGCACTTATCTTCAGTCCTGAACTGGGTGTCTTCGACGTAGCCAACGAAGG
>CAZCJT010000120.1:0-7254 GCA_964498565.1 uncultured Acidimicrobiaceae bacterium | reverse complement strand
GCTGGCGTCGGGGTCGTGGGCCAGCAGCTCGCCGCCGGCCTCGGTGTTGGGGCACGACAGGTTGATCTCGACCGCGACGACCTCGCTCGGGCAGCCGGCGAGCTGCTCGGCGGCGCGGCGGTACTCGTCGACGGAGCGGCCCCAGATCGATGCCACCACCCGGGCGCCGGCGTCGACCAGGCGGGGCAGCTGCTCCCGTCTCCACACCTCCACGCCGGGCCCCTGGAGGCCGACGGAGTTGATCATCCCGCCGTGGGTGCCGTGCGTGCGCAGCGCCGGGTTGCCGTCCCACGGGTAGGCGGCGAGGGACTTGACCACCACCGCCCCGAGGGACGAGAGGTCGACGTAGGCGCCCAGCTCCGTGCCGTGCCCCGCCGTGCCCGATGCCGTCATCACCGGGTTGGGCAGGGTCACCGACCCGATGGTGGTGGTCAGGTCGACCACGTCAGCGGGCGTGGTAGTCCTGCAGGGACATGACGCGACCGGCGTGGGACGCCCGGTCCCGGATGCCCTCGGCCGCGGCCACGGCGCCGGCGGCGGTGGTGAGCAGCGGCACCCGGTGCGTGGCGGCCGCCGAGCGGATGTAGTCGCCGTCGGCTCGGGAGCCGCGCCCTCGGGGGCAGTTGACGACGAGGTCGATCTTGCCCGCCTCGAGCAGGTCGACGGCCGTCGCTCCGACGCCCTCTGCGTGCTGGCCGAGCTTGGCGACCCGGGTGGCCACGGGGATGCCTTCGGACTCGAAGTGCGCGGCCGTCCCCTCCGTCGCCGCGATGTCGAAGCCGAGCTCGACGAACCCGCGTGCGGCGACGGCCCCCTGGGGCTTGTCGCGGTCGGCGAGGGAGAAGAACACGGCGCCGGACTCGGGCAGCCGCTCCCCCGCCGCGACCTGTGACTTGGCGAAGGCCAGGCCGAAGGTGCGGTCGATGCCCATGACCTCGCCGGTGGAGCGCATCTCGGGGCCGAGCACCTGGTCGGCGTCGGGGAACCGGTTGAACGGCAGCACGGCCTCCTTCACGGCGACGTGGCGGCCCTGGCCCCGGCGGTTCGGGATCACCGGTTCGGTGAGCAGGCCCTCGTCGCGCAGCTCGGCGAACGTGGCACCGACCATCACGCGCGCCGCGACCTTCACCAGCGGGACGCCGGTGGCCTTGGCGGTGAAGGGCACGGTGCGGCTGGCGCGGGGGTTGGCCTCGATGACGAACACCTGGCTCTGGCGGACGGCGAACTGCACGTTGAGCAGGCCGACGACCTCGAGGGCCTCGGCGAGGCGGCGGGTGTAGTCCTCGATCACCTGCACGGTCTCGTCCGACAGGGAGTACGGCGGGATCGAGCAGGCCGAGTCACCGGAGTGCACGCCCGCCTCCTCGACGTGCTCCATGACGCCGCCGATGAGGACCTCGCCCGTCCGGTCCCGCAGGGCGTCCACGTCGACCTCGGTGGCCTCCTCGAGGAACCGGTCGACCAGCACGGGCCGCTCCGACGACAGGCCGCCCTCCTTGCCGAGCGAGCCGAAGCCGGCCAGCTCGGCCATCGCCCGCACCAGGCCGTCGTCGTCGTAGACGATCTCCATGGCGCGACCGCCCAGGACGTAGCTGGGTCGGAGCAGCGCCGGGTAGCCGATCCGCTCGACGATGCCACGGGCACCGTCGAGGTCGGTGGCGGTGCCGCCGGCCGGCTGGGGGATGTCGAGCCGGTTGCACAGCTGGTTCCAGAGGTCGCGGTCCTCGGCCAGGTCGATGGATGCCGGGCTGGTGCCGAGGACGGTGCCCTCGGGCAGCACGCCGGCGAGCTTGAGGGGCGTCTGCCCACCCAGGCTCACGATGACGCCGACGAGGTTGCCGGAGGCCATCTCCGCCTCGACCACGTTGAGGGCATCCTCGGTGGTGAGCGGCTCGAAGTACAGCCGGGTGGACGTGTCGTAGTCGGTGGACACGGTCTCGGGGTTGCAGTTCACCATCACGGTGTCGTAGCCGGCATCGCGCAGGGCGAAGCTTGCGTGCACGCAGCAGTAGTCGAACTCGATGCCCTGGCCGATGCGGTTGGGACCCGAGCCGAGGATGATGACCCGGGGCCGGCCGTTGTCGACGACCTCGTCGGTGTCCTCCCACGTCGAGTAGTGGTACGGCGTCGTGGCCTCGAACTCGGCCGCGCACGTGTCGACCGTCTTGTAGGTGGGGACGAGGCCGTCGGCCTTGCGCCGGGCCCGCACGTCGGACTCCGGCACGCCCCACAGGTAACCCAGCTGCGCGTCGCCGAAGCCGAGGCGCTTGGCCCGGCGCAGCTCACGGGTGGTGACGGCCTCGAAGCCGACCTCGGCGAGGTGGGCTCGCTCCTCGACGATGCGCATCATCTGGTCGAGGAACCACGGGTCGACCTTGGTGGCGTCGGCGACCTGGTCCACGCTCATGCCGCGGCGCAGGCAGGCCTCGAGCTGGTACGGCCGGTCGGGCGTGCCGATGGAGGCCTGCGCCAGCAGGTCCTCGTCGGACAGGTCGTCGAGCATCGTCTCGCCGGGATCGCAGTTGAGGCCGAGGCGGCCCTGCTCGAGCGAGCGCATGGCCTTCTGCATCGACTCCGGGAACGTCCGGCCGATGGCCATGGCCTCGCCGACGGACTGCATGGACGTGCCGAGCACCTCGCCCTGGCCGGGGAACTTCTCGAACGCCCACCGGGGCACCTTGGTGACCACGTAGTCGATGACCGGCTCGAAGCTGGCCGGCGTGGCCTTGGTGATGTCGTTGGGGATCTCGTCGAGCGTGTAGCCGACGGCGAGCTTGGCGGCCATCTTGGCGATCGGGAAGCCGGTGGCCTTCGACGCCAGCGCACTCGAGCGCGACACGCGGGGGTTCATCTCGATGACGACCATCTCGCCGTCCTCGGGGTTGATGGCGAACTGCACGTTCGAGCCACCGGTCTCGACCCCGACCCGGCGGATGCAGGCGAAGGCGGCGTCGCGCATCAGCTGGTACTCGATGTCGGACAGCGTCTGGGCCGGCGCCACGGTGATCGAGTCGCCGGTGTGCACGCCCATCGGGTCGAGGTTCTCGATCGAGCAGATGATCACGCAGTTGTCGGCGCGGTCGCGCATGACCTCGAGCTCGTACTCCTTCCAACCCTTGATGGAGGCCTCGATGAGGATCTCCGAGATGGGGCTGGACTCCAGGCCGAACTTCGCCATGCGCCGGAACTCCTCCGGCGTGGAGGCGATGCCGGTGCCCTTGCCGCCGAGGATGTAGGCGGGACGGATCACCACGGGCAGCCCGATCGAGTCGACGACCTCCATGGCCTCGTCGAGCGTGTGGGCGATGGCCGACGAGGGCACCTTGAGCCCGATGCCGACCATGGCCTCCTTGAAGCGCTGGCGGTCCTCGGCCGTGGCGATGGCCTCGGCGTTGGCCCCGATCATCTCCGGGGTGCCCGGCACGCCGATGATGCCGGCCTCGAACAGCTCCATGGCCAGGTTCAGGCCGGTCTGGCCACCGAGGGTCGGGAGCACGGCGTCGGGGCGTTCCTGCTCGATGATGCGCCGGGCGTGCTCGAGGTCGAGGGGCTCCACGTAGGTCGCGTCGGCGAACTCGGGGTCGGTCATGATCGTGGCCGGGTTCGAGTTCTGCAGGATGACCCGGTAGCCCTCCTCCCGCAGGACCTTGCAGGCCTGGGTGCCGGAGTAGTCGAACTCGCTGGCCTGGCCGATGACGATCGGGCCGGAGCCGATCAGCATGATCGACTCGATGTCGGTGCGCTTGGGCACTACGTCTGCTCCATCCGGTTCTTGAAGTCCTCGAAGAGGTGGCGGGCGTCGTGGGGGCCGGGGCCGGCCTCGGGGTGGTGCTGCACCGACCAGGCGTTCGCGTCGAGCAGGCGCATGCCCTCGCAGACGCCGTCGTTCAGGTTCACGTGCGTCATCTCGGCGATGCCGCCGAGGCTGTCGGGGTCCACCGCGAAGTTGTGGTTCTGGCTGGTGATGTCGATGCGGCCCGAGGTGACGTCGCGCACGGGGTGGTTGCCGCCGTGGTGCCCGAAGGGCAGCTTCACGGTGCGGGCGCCGGCGGCGAGGCCGAGCACCTGGTGGCCGAGGCAGATGCCGAACAGGGGCCGGTCGTCCTCGAGGAGCCGGCGGATCTCGGCGGCGGCGTAGTCGACGACCTCGGGATCGCCGGGGCCGTTCGAGAGGAAGATGCCGTCGGGCTCCACGGCCCGCAGCTCGTCGGCGCTGGCCGCGGCCGGGAAGACCTCGACGGTGGCGAACTCGCCGAGCTGCTCGAGGATCGACACCTTGATGCCGAAGTCGTAGGCCGCCACCCGCAGCGGACGCTCCCCTCCACCGGCCCGCTCGTACACGTACGGCGCCTGGGTGGTCACCTGGGCGACCAGGTCGACGCCGTGTGTGCCCGGCTCGGCGGCGGCGGTGGCCTTCAGCGTGGCCTCGTCGACGAGGTCGAGGGGGCCGAACGCACCGGGGATGGCGCCGGTGTCGCGGATGATCCGGGTGAGGCGACGGGTGTCGATGCCACCGATCCCGGGGACGCCGTGTCGCTCGAGGAACGCGACCAGGTCGCCGTCGCTGCGCCAGCTGCTGCGCCGGCGGGCGAGGTCACGGACGATGACGCCCCGCACGAACGGTCGACGGCTCTCGTCGTCGGCGGCTGCGACCCCGTAGTTGCCGATGTGGGGGTAGGTGAAGGTGACGATCTGCCCGGCGTAGGACGGGTCGGTGATGATCTCCTGGTAGCCGGTGAGGGCGGTGTTGAACACGACCTCGCCGGTGGCCACGCCGCCGGCGGGCTCGGCACCGAACCACTCGCCCTCGAAGGTGGAGCCGTCGGCCAGGACGAGTGCGGCGTCCCTGATCCGCTCATGGGCGCTCATCGGGTCGCCTCCCCGTTCCGGTACACGGGTTCGCCCTCGAGCACGGTGTGGCGCACCCGCCCGCGGAGGCGGCGCCCGGCGTAGGGCGTGTTGCGGCTGCGGCTGTGCATCGTGTCGGCGTCCACCGTCCACTCCTCCTCGGGGTCGAACACGCACAGGTTCGCCCTGCGCCCCTCGATGATGGGGCCTCCGTGGCGATCCTCCACCCCGAGCAGCTGTGCCGGGCGCCACGACAGCAGGGCCACGACGTCCTGGACGTCGAGGTCGAGCTCGGTCAGGGCCAGGCCGAGCGCCGTCTCGAGGCCGAGCATCCCGGGGGGCGCCTCGTCGAAGGGCTGCTCCTTCGCGTCGGGCGTGTGGGGGGCGTGGTCGGTGGCGATGCAGTCGATGGTGCCGTCGGCCAGCCCGGCCTTCACCGCAGCCACGTCAGTGGCGGTGCGCAGCGGCGGGTTCACCTTGAACACCGCGTCGTAGGTCGCGCAGCACTCGTCGGTGAGCGTGAAGTGGTGCGTCGTGGCCTCGCAGGTGAGCGCCATGCCGCTGGCCTTGGCCGCCCGCACCATGGCCACGGAGCCGTCGGTGGAGAGGTGCTGGAAGTGCACGCGGGCGCCGGTGAGGCGGGCCAGGGCGATGTCGCGCATGACCATCAGCTCCTCGGCCTCGGCCGGCTGGCCGGCGATGCCGAGGCGGCTGGACCACTCGCCCTCGTGCATGTGGCCGCCGCCGGCCATGGCGTCGTCCTCGCAGTGCTGGGCCAGCACGACGTCGAGCGCCGACGCGTACTCCATGGCCCGGCGCATCAGCCGGGTGTCCTGCACGCCGGTGCCGTCGTCGGTGAAGAACCGCACGCCCAGCTGGGCCAGCTCGGCGATCGGTGCCAGCTGCTCGCCGGCCCGGCCCACGGTGATGGCACCGGAGGTGCGCACGTCGCAGGGGGCGTGGCGGCCGAGCTCGAGCACCTCGCGGGCCACGGCGGCGGAGTCGATGGCCGGCGTCGTGTTCGGCATGGCCAGGATGCAGGTGTACCCGCCGGCCGCTGCGCCCCGGGCGCCGGTCTCGACCGTCTCGGCCTCCTCCTTGCCCGGCTCCCGCAGGTGGGTGTGGACGTCGACGAAGCCGGGGCTGACGACGCAGCCGCCGGCGTCGAGCACCTCGGGGGCGTCGAGGTCGGGGCCGACCGCGAGGATCGATCCGTCGTCGCCGACGACGACGTCGCCGGAGCGGACGCCGGTGGCGTCGACGAGACGGCCGCCCTTGATGACGAGGGTGGGCTGGGGCATCTAGACGGCCTCCGGGACGGCGACTTCGGGGGGCAGGAGCTCGGAACCGGATCCGAGCAGGAGGAAGAGGACGGCCATGCGCACGGACACCCCGTTGCGGACCTGGTCGATGATCACCGAGCGGACCTCGTCGGCCACGTCGGGGTCGACCTCGACGCCGCGGTTGATCGGACCGGGGTGCATCACGAGCGCGTCGTCGGGCAGCAGCGCCGCCCGGGCCCGGGTGAGCCCGTAGGTGGCCGTGTACTCGCGCAGCGACGGCAGCAGGGCCTCGGTCATGCGCTCGCGCTGCATGCGCAGCAGGTAGACGGCGTCGACGGTGGGCAGCACCGCGTCGATGTCGTGGCTGACCCGCACCGGGTAGGTCTCGATGGCCGGGGGCAGCAGCGTGGGCGGGGCGACCACGGTGACGGTGGCGCCGAGCTTGGTGAAGGCCCAGATGTCGGACCGGGCCACCCGGCTGTGCTTGACGTCGCCGACGATGGCGATGTGCATGCCGTCGAGGCCGCCCCGCTGCTGGCGGATCGTGTAGCAGTCGAGCAGCGCCTGGGTGGGGTGCTCGTGCCAGCCGTCGCCGGCGTTCACGACGGCGGCGTCGACCCAGCGGGTCAGCTGCCACGGCACCCCGGACGACTTGTGGCGGACGACCACGCAGTCGATGCCCATGGCCTCGATGGTCTGGGCGGTGTCCCGCAGCGACTCGCCCTTCTTCACCGACGACGTCGACACCGAGAAGTTCATGGTATCGGCCGACAGTCGCTTGGCCGCGGTCTCGAAGCTGAGCCGGGTCCGGGTGGAGTCCTCGTAGAACAGGCTGACCACGGTCTTGCCCCGCAGCGCCGGCACCTTGGGGATGGGACGGGCCGAGACCTCGGCGAAGTGGTCGGTGAGGTCGAGGAGCCGCTCGATGTCCCCGCGCTCGAGCTCGCTGATGCTGAGCAGGTCGGTCACTTGACCACCTCGCCCAGGTCGACCCCTTCGTCGTGGACGTCGACGGCTTCGTCCTTGCGGGTCGGCAGGTTCTTGCCGACGAAGTCGGGCCGGATCGGCAGCTCGCGGTGGCCCCGGTCGACCATCACGGCCAGCTGGATGGCGCGGGGGCGGC
>CAZCJT010000119.1:0-7257 GCA_964498565.1 uncultured Acidimicrobiaceae bacterium | reverse complement strand
GAGGGCGCTCGCTGGTCGCCCCTCGCTGAGGGGTGCTAGGCGCCGAGGCGCTGGCGGGCGGCGGCGGACCGCTCGATGAGGTGCGGAGGGATGGACACCCCGTTGACCACCGGTGCCTCGGCGGAGAGCGCCGCGACCTCGCCGCCCTCGGCCGCCGTGTCGGCGACGGCGGCCCGGTCGAAGACGCCGGACTCCAGCGCCTGGTGGCGCTTGGCCGCCATCTCTTCGTACTGCTTGGCCGGCACCAGGTGCTCGCGGTTGAGCGAGCCGATGTTGGCGCCGTTGTCGAACATCACGTGGTAGCGGATCCACTCGTCCCAGCCGTTGACCAGGGCCACCTTGCCGGGCGTGCCCTCGGGCACCCCGGGGAGAGCGGTGAAGGCCCGGACCTTGGACTTGCGCTTGAGGACCCCGGAGTTGCCGATCTCCTCGGAGATGAGAGCCGGATCGACGGGGGTCGCAGACTCGGATGCCACCTCGGGCTCGACCACGGTCATGGGCGCAATGCTGGCACGGCAGGCGCCACCGGGCGGAACTCCGCGCCCCGTCGGCCCCCGTCGGCCCCGGCCCAGCCGTGGCGACCTCGGCCTCTGGCGGACGGACCGGCCCTCGTCGCGCCAGGTGGGAAGCGGGTCCGACGGCGGCACACTGGGCCGCCTTCCGGGTCCGAGATCCCGGTGAGTTTTCTTCCCGCAGCCCGGCGTTTTCGGGTTAGCATCGGGAGTCGGGCTTGTGCCGGTCCTCGGACCGGATGTCGCTTCCGTGTCCCCGAACGCAATCGCCCCGCTCTCTGGAGGTCCTCGTTTCGTGAGTCCCGCAGCACGCGCCACCCGCTCAGGTGAGTCCGACGAGGACATCGTCCGGCTGTACCTGAACGACATCGGGCGCCACGCTCTGCTCACCAAGGAGGACGAGGCCCGCCTCGGCGCTCTGGTGCAGGCCGGGGTCGAGGCGCGGGAGCGCCTCGCAGCCGACGACGACCTCTCCCCCTCGGAGAAGGCCAAGATGCGTCGCCAGGTGCGCGCCGGCGACCGGGCCACCGAGCAGTTCGTCAACGCGAACCTGCGCCTCGTGGTCTCCATCGCCAAGAAGTACCACCGCACCGAGCTGCCGCTGCTGGACCTCATCCAGGAGGGCAACCTCGGCCTCATCCACGCGGTGGAGAAGTTCGACCACCGCAAGGGCTTCAAGTTCTCCACCTACGCCACGTGGTGGATCCGCCAGGCCATCACCCGCGGCGTGGCCAACACCGCCCGCACGATCCGCCTCCCGGTGCACGCCCACGACCTGCTGAAGCAGATCGACAAGGCCCGCGGCATGCTCGAGTCCAAGCTCGGCCGCCCGCCGACACTGGACGAGCTCTCCGTCGAGGTCGGCCACCCGCCGGCCAAGATCGAGGAGATCCTCGCGTCGGCCCGCATCGCCAAGTCCCTCGACGACGGCCTGTCCGACGACGGCGACATGACGCTGGGCGACCTGGCCGCCGTGGCCGAGGACGACCCCGAGGGCGACGCCGTCACCGAGGCCACCCGCGGCGACGTGCTCGCCGGCCTGAAGGGCCTCGACGAGCGCGAGCAGCGCATCCTCATCCTGCGCTACGGCCTCGACGGCCACGAGCCCCGCACCCTCGACGAGGTCGGTCGCCACTTCGACCTCACCCGGGAGCGCATCCGCCAGATCGAGGCCCGGGCGATGAGCAAGCTGCGCCACCCGGCCAACGCCGGGATCCTGGCCGACCTGGCCAGCTGAGCGTCGGCGGCGCCGCCGCTCCTTCACACCTCGATCGATGCCCCGGCTGCGGCCGGGGCATCGTCGCGTGGGGCCTCGTAGCGGGTGAATCCGGGCAGCGCCCTGGCCAGGGTGAGCATCACCACCACGCAGCCGATGCCGCCCGACACGATGGCGAACTGCACGGAGGTGAGCGCGGCGACGACGCCGGCTTCCAGCTCCCCGAGGCGCGGACCGCCCGTCCAGACGGCCATCCCCACGCCCTCCATGCGGCCGACGAGGTCCGGCGGGCTCGCCAGCTGCAGGATCGCCTGGCGCGAGATCCCCGAGACCATGTCGGCCGCCCCGCCGATCGCCAGGGTCAGCAGGCTCAGCACGACCCCGTCGACCACGCCGAACACGGTCATCGCCACGCCCCAGACGACGATGCTCACGGTCACCACCATCCCGTGGCGGGTGACCCGGCGGGCCCAGCCGCTGGCCAGGCTGGCGCAGAGGGACCCGGCGAACGGGGCGGCGTAGAGCAGGCCCAGCACCTCGGGCTGGTCGGGGAAGCGGATCGCCGCCACCGCCGGGAACAGCGCCACCGGGAGCCCGAGCACCATCGCGTTCAGGTCGGAGGCGAAGGAGCCCAGGAGCACGGGCTGGCGTCGCAGGTGGCGGAGGCCGTCCAGCACCAGTCCGAAGGTGGGGTGGCCGCCGACGATCTCGGGTCGGAGCGGTCGCATCCTCGAGATGACGATCGCGGCGATGACGAAGGTGGCGGCGTCGATGGCGTAGGCCCACGTGGTGCCGGCGGCGGCGAGCACCAGGCCGGCCGCGGCCGGGCCGGCCACGTGCGCCGTGCTGCTCGACACCGCCTTCAGCGCCATCGCGGACGGCACGTGGGCCCGACCCACCACCCGGATGACCGACGCCCGCTCGGCCGGGGCGCCGAGCGCGAAGGCGCAGATGTCGAGGGCGCCGCAGAGGTAGATCGCCACCAGGTTGGGCTGGTCCAGGGTCGAGTTGAGGACCAGCCCAGACGTGCCGACCAGGCCGAGCAGCTGGCAGCCGACGATCCAGCGCCGGCGCTCCACCTTGTCGGCGATCGCACCACCGACGATGTTCAGCACGAGGAGCGGCACGAGGGTGACCGCACCGAACAGGCCGATGGCCAGCGTCGACCCGGTGAGGTCGTACAGCTGGTACGGCACGGCCACCGTCGTGAAGGCGCTGCCGAACTGGCCGACGGCGGTGCCGGCGTACAGGAAGCGGAAGTCGCGGGACGCGCGGAGCGGGGTCGCGTCGATCGCCACGGCCGCCAGTCGCTGTCGCAGTCCGCGCACCGGGGAACCGTACCGGCGGGCACTGGGGGGAACGGGAGGGGGTTTCCCTACGATGCCGCCCATGCCCGGATGGAACCTCGCCGATGCCTGGGAGACGGTCGCCGAGACCCTCCCCGAGGCGCCCGCCCTCCTACATGGCGACGTCGTCCGCTCGTGGGCCGACTTCGACGCCCGCGCCGACGGCGTCGCGGCCGCCCTCCTTGCCGCCGGCGTCACCGAGGGCACGAGCGTTGCCCAGTACCTGACCAACCGGCCGGAGTACCTCGAGACCGTCTTCGCCTCGTTCAAGCTGGGGCTGGCCCCGGTCAACACGAACTACCGCTACGTCGAGGACGAGCTGCTCTACCTGTGGGACAACGCCGACACCTCGGCCGTCGTCTTCGAGGGCCAGTTCACGGACCGCATCGAGCGCATCCGCGACCGGGTCGCCGGCGTGCGCACGTGGCTGTGGGTCGACGACGGCAACGGCGACTGCCCGGCGTGGGCGACCCCGTTCGAGGCGGCAGCGGCCGGCGGAGCGGGCCGCACGACCGCGCCGTGGGGTCGCTCCGGCGACTCGCTCTACCTCCTCTACACCGGCGGCACCACCGGCATGCCCAAGGGCGTGATGTGGCGCAACGACGACCTACTGCTGGTCCTGAACGCCGGGGCACCTCGCGCCCGCAAGCTCCCCGACGACGTCGACCACGACCACCTGCGCGAGGTCCTGTCGTCGCCCGGCATCCGCACGCTGCCGGCCTGCCCGCTCATGCACGGCACCGGGGCGTTCAACGCGTTCACCGCCCTCACCGTGGGCGGGTCCGTGGTGACGCTCACCAAGTCCAGCTTCGACGCCGTCGAGCTGCTCGACGCCATCCAGGACAAGCAGGTGAACAACACCGCCATCGTCGGCGACGCCTTCGCCCGGCCCATCCTCGCCGCGCTCGACGCCGAGCCCGACCGCTGGGACATCTCGTCGCTGAAGGTCATCGTGTCGTCCGGGGTGATGTGGAGCCAGGCGACCAAGGACGGACTGCTCCGCCACAACCCTCGGATGCTGCTCGTCGACAGCCTCGGGTCCTCCGAGGCCGTCGGCATGGCCAGCTCCGTGTCCAGCGCGGCCGGCGGCGCCGGCTCGGCCCGCACCGCCACCTTCACGCTCGGCCCGTCCACCAAGGTCATCGCCGACGACGGCACCGAGGTGCACCCGGGCGACGACGCCATCGGCAAGATCGCCGTCAAGGGGCGCACCCCGGTCGGCTACTACAAGGACCCGGCCAAGTCGGCCGAGACCTTCATCCGCATCGGCGACGACACCTACTCGATGCCGGGCGACTACGCCCGGGTCGAGGCCGACGGCACCCTCGTGCTGCTCGGCCGGGGGTCGGTGTGCATCAACACCGGCGGCGAGAAGGTCTTCCCCGAGGAGGTCGAGGAGGCGCTGAAGGAGCACGCCGACGTCCGCGACGCCGTCGTCGTCGGCCTCCCCGACGAGCGCTTCGGCCAGGCCATCACCGCCGTGGTCGAGGTCGTGCCCGGCACGTCGCCGACGGCTGACGACCTCATCGCCACCGTCAAGGCCCACCACGCGGCGTACAAGGCGCCCAAGCGGGTCGTATTCGTGGACTCGCTTTCCCGGGCCGCCAACGGCAAGGTCGACTACAAGCGCTGGACCCGCCGCGCCGCCGACGAGCTCCAGATCGACCTCCCCACCTGAGGATTTCGACACCCGGTCAGCACAGGGCGGAATCCCAGGTCAGGCCAGCCGTCGAAGTTCTCCGCTCGGTGGGGACGCACGTAGCCTCGCCGGCCATGACTCTCTCCTTCGACGGCAAGGTCGCGATCATCACCGGTGCCGGCGGTGGCCTCGGCCGCTCCCACGCACTCGAGCTGGCCCGCCGGGGCGCCCACGTCGTGGTCAACGACCTCGGTGGGTCGGTCGACGGCGTCGGCGGCGACGACTCGGCGGCCCAGCAGGTGGTCGAGGAGATCAAGGCCGCCGGCGGCGAGGCCGTCGCCAACTTCGACTCGGTCGCCACCCCCGAGGGCGGCAAGGCCATCGTGCAGTCGGCGCTCGATGCCTGGAGCAGGGTCGACATCGTCATCAACAACGCCGGCATCCTGCGCGACACCAGCTTCGCCAAGATGACCCCCGAGCAGCTGAACCCGGTGCTCGACGTGCACCTCAAGGGCGCCTTCCACGTCACCCAGCCCGCCTTCGTGCAGATGAAGGAGCAGGGCTACGGCCGCATCGTCAACACCGCCTCGGGCGCCGGCATCTTCGGCAACTTCGGCCAGACCAACTACGGCGCTGCGAAGATGGGCCTGGTCGGCTTCACCAACGTGCTGGCCCAGGAAGGCGCCAAGTACGACATCAAGGCCAACGCCATCGCCCCGGTGGCAGCCACCCGCATGACCGAGGGGCTGCTCGGGCCGCTTGCCGACAAGCTCGGCCCCGAGTACATCACCCCCGTGGCCGTGTACCTGGCCCACGAGTCCTGCGAGGTCACGGGCGAGATCTACAGCTGCGGCGGCGGTCGCGTCGCCCGCATCTTCGTGGGCGTCACCCCCGGCATCGTCGCCGAGGATCTCTCGGTGGAGACGATGGGTGAGCGCCTGGCCGAGATCCGGGCCGAGGACGGCTACGCGGTCCCGGCGTCGATGAACGAGGAGATGGGCATCGCCATCAAGGCGATGAGCTGAAGCCGGGCCCGACGGGCCGGTTCAGCGCACCACGTCGTAGGTGCGCTGCACCATGCCGCCGTCGAAGGTCCGGCACGACACCAGTTCGAGGCGGACGTCGTCCATCGGCTGGCCGAACAGCGGGATGCCCTCCCCGATGAGGATCGGCGGTGTCGAGATGGTCATGCGGTCGATGAGCCCGGCGGCGAGGAACTGGCGGATGACCTTGCCGCCGTCGACGTAGACGTGGCCGATGCCGTCGGCGACGAGCCGGGCGACGACGTCGCCGAGGCCGCCACCGACCGGGCGCAGCACCGCACCCGGCTTCGGCTCGATGTCGTCGGGGTGGCTCGTCCAGACGTAGATCGGCTTGTCGCCGTAGGGCCAGTCGCCGGCGAAGCCCTCGACCACGTCGAAGGTGCCCCGACCCATGACGAGGGCGTCGACGCTGGCGAAGAACTCGCCGTAGCCGAAGTCCTGGTCGGGGTCGAGCTGGCCGTCGTTCTCGTCGTCGGGCTGGCCGGTCAGCCACTCGAGGCCGCCGTCGGGCTTGGCGATGAAGCCGTCGACGCTGGTTGCGATGAAGACGGATGCGCGCGGTCGGTCAGCGGGATGCGTGGTCACGGGCGGACGGTACAGGGGTGCCGTGACGCGGCCGGGCGTGGTGCAGCGCCCAGGCGAAGAGCGGCAGCTGGAGCGGGAGTCGCACGAGGCTGACGACGCCGCGAGCGTCGGTCGGCGGGTTCGAGATCGCGTCGTCGATGTTGGCCGGGTAGACGGCGACGAAGAGCGCGAACGCGGCCCACCCACCGACTCGCTCGGTGCGCCGGTTGGCGACGAGGGCCCCTACCGCGATCTCGGCGACGCCGGAGATGTTCGTCCAGAAGCGACGCTCGCCCGGCACCCAGCTCGGGACCAGGTCGTCGAAGAACTCGGGCGACACGAAGTGCATCGTGCCGGCACTGATGAGCAGGGCCGCCAGGCCGTACCGCGACGCCCGACGCGACGTGGGTTCGGGCGGCGCATCGGACGGCATGGGAGCGCACCGTAGGTGCGGGTACGGTCGACCCGTGCGCGACCCGGACGACGCCGACCTCGACGCCGGGTCGTTCGGGCCCTGGCTGCGGGCTACCGCGGCGGTGGCCGCCGGCGCTGGCGATGCAGACGTGCCGTGCGGGACCTGCACGGCCTGCTGCCGCTCCTCCTACTTCGTGCACGTGGGCCCCGAGGACGTGGCCGCTCGGCGTCGCATCCCGGCTGAGCTGCTGTTCCCGGCGCCGGGCCGTCCGGCCGGCCACCTGCTGATGGGCTACGACGAGCGCGGCTGGTGCCCGATGCTCACCGACGACGGCTGCTCGATCTACGAGGATCGGCCGCGGACGTGCCGGGCCTTCGACTGCCGGGTCCACGCCGCCGCCGGCACCGTCCCCGACGGCGCCGACGACGGTGACGTCGCCGAGCGGGTCGCGCGCTGGCGGTTCCGGACCGAAGGACCCGACGACGAGGCGCGATGGACCGCGGTGCGCATCGCCGCCCGCCA
>CAZCJT010000118.1:0-7263 GCA_964498565.1 uncultured Acidimicrobiaceae bacterium | reverse complement strand
ACGACCCCCCGCTCAGGCCGCCGCGTGACCCACATCCACGTCAGGAGAGCCCCAAAAGGGGAGCCAAGATCGTACGATCGTCGTGCGATCGCCGAGGCCGTGTTCGGTCAAGCTTCGAGATCGGGATCGAACGGTAGGAACCAGCGAGTCGGGTGCAGGTTTACGATTCCTCGGCTTGCTGCGTACTCATTCTCCGGGTCGTCGATGCCGTCCAGGTGCGGATCGAAGAGGCGCGTCACGTCGTTGTCCTTGAGGAGCACGTCGTGCATGAGATCGAAGTCGTAGTCGAACTCGTGGCTCGGCAGTGATTCGAGGAAGCCTGGCTCCGGCCAGAGCTTGTCCGCCTGGAAGTCTTCCGCCGCGTCGAGGACGATTTGCAGGGCCATCTCTTCACCCGTGCAGTTCGTCAGCGAGTACTCATCGTGCATGCCAACAGCGATCCGCTGTGCGATCGCACCGAAGCACTGGATCAAGCGGTCCCTCCATGCGCCCTCGAAGTGGGGACGTGCGATCGGAGGCAACAGCTCGAAGAGCCCTTCTGGGTCGAGGCTGTAGGTGTCGTGTAAGTAGTCCGCCGTCGACCACACCCAGTACGCGGTCCGCGGAGAGACGAGGTCGTCGGTGCCGTACAGCGTTTCGAACGGCGGGTGCTTGAGGTCCTTGTCCACGGCTGGGTCGCTGGGTCCTAGACGGCCCGGCCTCCGAGGAGGTGTCGGTTCTTGCCGACGGATCCAGGAAGGATCGAGAAGTGCACCTGTCCGTCATCGTCGACGGCGACGACCCGAACGACGGCAGCGGCTGACTCGTTGCCGGCGAGAAGCATGGCGCCGGGGACCACCCGAGTCGGGTCTGAGGCGTCGGCCAGCGTCGACCAGCCGAGGCCGTCGTCGTCCTGGGCGTTGAGGTCAGCGACGATGTCGAGTGCGAGGTCCATTGCGAGCCCTCCGTTCGGCTCAGGGTTCATGGTACGGGTTCATCCACACGTGGTGGTCGGCGGAGACCAGGGCGGCAACGTCCTCGTCGAGCGATCGGAGCATCAGCGTGTAGTGCCGGTGGTTCCGTCCTGTCGGCTCCAGCCGCAGACCCAGGGCTCGGATCGTCCTCACCGTCATGACCGTGAAGTGCGGGAATCGCACCAGCGGCGCCTCCTGTGCGAGCTCGTCGATTGTGGCCCCGCGCAGTGCGAAGACCGAGATGCCGTGGGTCCCGTAGATGTCGAACATCCCCCGAGCAAACACACCCTTGCAGGTGCCGCCAGAGGCGCCCTGGATCGGCAGGTCGAGCTTGCCGGTGGTCAGCAGCTCGATGCACTGGAAGCCGAGTCGGGAGCAGTGCATGGCGTACTTGGTATCGAAGCCGTGTTCGGCGACGAGCTCCTCGCGCTGACCGCCGCCCCGCTTGCCGTGGCCACCGCCGCGCAGACCGAGCAGGCGCATCGCCTGCGACTGCATGTAGCCCCGGTACCGGGGAACGACGTGACGGCCCACGAACGCCTCTCCGAGCGTCTGGAGCTCCTCACCCAACGGCGTGGAGTACTCGACCGGTGCCCACAGCGTCATCAAGATCGACGGGTTGCCCGACGCCGCCAGGCGGATGAAGCGGCGCAGCGAGTGGAGCGTCCGGTCGATGTCGCCCGGGCCTGAGCGGACACCCTCGGGCTGCGTCCGCTGCATCTCGGTCTGGAAGCCCTTGTCGTCGAGTCCGATCACCTGCTCGGGTGTCTCGACCACGACGGCGAGCTGATCGTGGTCTTCGCCGCCGGGAAGGCCGGTGCCGTGCGCGGTCGAACCGACCTCGACCATCAGGATCGTCGTCTCGGGCAGCGCTGGGATCTCCATCCCTGCATGGTGCCCCAAGCCTCGGAGTGGCCCGAGCGGATTCGCCGGCGGCGCAAATCGCCCGCGGGGCAGCCCCCGTGTGCGCCAGTATCGACGGCTCGCCCGAATCCGGACCTCACGATGCTGCTCACGCTCTCGACCACCCACCAGCCCGCAACCGACCTCGGGTTCCTCCTGCACAAGAACCCGGCCAGTGTCCACGAGCGGGATCTGTCCTTCGGGACAGCGCGCGTCGTGTACTCGGAGGCGAGTGACGAGCGTTGCACCGCGGCTCTGCTCGTCGAGGTCGACCCGGTCGGCCTCGTGCGGGGGAAGTCGAAGCGGCCCCGTGGTCGAGAGCTGACGCTAGGGCACTGCGTGAACGACCGGCCCTACGCCGCTTCGTCGATGCTCTCGTCGGCGATCAGCAAGATGTACGGCACAGCGATGGGTGGGCGCAGCAAGGACCGTCCCGAACTGGCCGAAACGCCGATCCCGCTCGAGGCTCATCTCCCGGTCGTCCCCGCCCGGGGCGGAGAGGAGGTCGTGCGCCGGCTGTTCGAACCTCTCGGCTACGACG
The DNA here is from genome assembly GCA_964498565.1 of uncultured Acidimicrobiaceae bacterium. GTDB lineage: Bacteria > Actinomycetota > Acidimicrobiia > Acidimicrobiales > Salinilacustritrichaceae > Salinilacustrithrix. The sequence continues at coordinate 4,866 of CAZCJT010000118.1, read as the reverse complement.
TCGACGTCCGGACGTTCCCGCTCGACGAGCACTTCCCGGACTGGGGCGACAGCCGCTACGTCGAACTCCGCCTCACGGCCACCGCACGGCTCAAGGACGTCCTGGAGCACCTGTTCGTGCTGCTCCCGGTCCTCGACGACGACAAGCACTACTGGTTCGGTGCCGACGAGGTCGACAAGCTCCTGCGGCGAGGGAGCGACTGGCTCGCCAACCATCCGGACCACGAGCTCATCACCCGCCGCTACCTCCGCCACGACCGCCACCTCATGAACGACGCCCTCACCCGTCTCCTCGCCGACGTCGAGGATCCCGACGAGGTCGAAGCAGAGCACGATGCCGAGGAGGAGAAGGTCGAGCGCCCGATCAGCCTCAACGAGCAGCGCCTCGCTGCGGTCATCGAGGCCGTCTCGCGCGCCGGCGCTCGGAGCGTCGTCGACCTCGGCTGTGGCGAGGGCAAGCTGCTCGGTCGGCTGCTGAAGGAGACCAAGGCCGACCGGATTGTCGGCGTCGACGTGTCGCACCGCTCGCTGGAGCGCGCCGCCCGACGACTCCACCTCGACACCATGGCGCCCCGTCAGCGCGAACGGATCGAGCTGCTCCAAGGAGCGCTCACCTACCGGGACAGCCGAATCGAGGGCTTCGACGTCGCCACCGTTATCGAGGTCGTCGAGCACCTCGACCCACCTCGCCTCGGCGCCTTCGAGCGCGCCGTCTTCACTTCAGCCCAGCCGCGCACTGTCGTCCTCACGACCCCGAACGTCGAATTCAACGCCCGGTTCGAGACGCTCCCGGCCGGCACGCTGCGCCACAAGGACCACCGCTTCGAGTGGACCCGCGCCGAGTTCCGCGAGTGGGCTGATGCCGTGGCGGAACGCAACAGCTACGCGGTCGAGTACGCCCCCATCGGACCGGACGAGCCCGAGGTCGGTCCCCCCACGCAGATGGCGGTGTTCAGCCGATGAAGGTCGCCATCCCTGAACTCTCGCTCGTCACACTCGTCGGCGTCTCCGGCTCCGGCAAGTCCACCTTCGGCGCAAAGCACTTCGCGTCAACCGAGGTCGTCTCCTCGGACTTCTGCCGTGCCCTCGTGTCCGACGACGAGAACGACCAGACCGCCACTGGCGACGCGTTCGATGTCCTCCACTACATCGCCGGCAAACGACTCGCAGCGGGTCGGCTCACCGTCGTCGACGCCACCAACGTCCAGCCCGAGGCCCGCAAGCCGTTGATCCGGCTCGCCAAAGAACACCACGTCCTCTCGGTCGCCATCGTCCTCGACGTCCCCCGGGAGGTGTGCGCCGAGCGCAACGAGTCGCGGGCGGACCGCAGCTTCGGGAACCACGTGCTCCGCAACCAGCAGAACCAGCTGCGGCGCTCGATGAAGAACCTTCGGCGGGAGGGCTTCCACAAGGTCTACGTGCTCAAGGGTGTCGACGAGATCGAGTCGTCCACCGTCGAGCGCGAGCCGCTGTGGACCGACCGTCGTAGCGACCACGGTCCCTTCGACATCATCGGCGACGTCCATGGCTGCTTCGACGAGCTCGTCGTTCTCCTCGGCGAACTCGGTTACGGGGTCAGCGACGACAAGACGCATGCCCATCATCCCGAGGGCCGGCGAGCGTTCTTCGTCGGCGACCTCGTCGACCGTGGACCCGCCTCACCGGGTGTACTGCGCCTGGCCATGAACATGGTCGACGACGGCGACGCCGTCTGCATCCCCGGCAACCACGAGAACAAGCTCCTCCGGGCGCTGCGAGGCCGCAACGTCACCACCGGCCACGGCCTTGCGGAGACCCTTCAGCAGCTCGACGACGAGACGCCCGAGTTCCGCGAGCGGGTCACCGAGTTCATCGACGGGCTCGTCAGCCACTTCGTTCTCGACGACGGCAACCTCGTCGTCGCCCACGCCGGCCTCCGAGAGGACATGCACGGCCGCGCCTCTGGCGCCGTCCGCTCCTTCGCCCTCTACGGCGACACCACAGGAGAGACCGACGAGTTCGGCCTGCCGGTCCGCTATCCCTGGGCCGAGGACTACCGAGGTCAGGCCACAGTCGTCTACGGCCACACGCCCGTGCCCGAAGCCACGTGGCTCAACCGCACCATCTGCATCGACACCGGCTGCGTCTTCGGCGGCAAGCTCACCGCACTCCGCTACCCCGAGAAGGAGCTCGTTTCGGTCCCTGCAGCTCGTGAGTACTGGGAACCGACCAAGCCCCTCGTCGTCGACCCCGTCGATCGCGCGCGGGGTCACACCGACCTCGACCTCAACGACGTGGCCGGCAAGCGGATCATCGACACGCGCCTCAACCAGACTGTCACCGTTCGTGAGGAGAACGCAGCCGCCGCGCTCGAAGTCATGAGCCGGTTCGCCGCCGACCCCCGTTGGCTCGTCTACCTCCCGCCAACCATGGCGCCGACCGCGACCACCGAACGAGAGGGCCTGCTCGAACATCCCGCCGAGGCGTTCGCGTCGTTCCGACGGGACGGCGTCGACAGGGTGATCTGCGAGGAGAAGCACATGGGCTCCCGCGCTGTCGTCGTGGTCTGCCGCGACGACGACGTGGCCGAGCGCCGTTTCGGTATCCCGAACAGCGACAACGCCGGCATCATCGTCACCCGCACCGGCCGCCGCTTCCTCGACGACGAGTCCGACGAGCGAGCCCTGCTCGACAAGGTCCGCCGCGGGCTCGACGCCACGGACCTCTGGACCGAGCTCGAGATGGACTGGCTCGTCCTCGACGCCGAGCTCCTCCCGTGGTCAGCCAAGGCCGAGGAACTACTCCGCCGCCAGTACGCATCCGTCGGTGCTGCGGCGACCGGGACGCTCGGCGCAGAGAATGCGATCCTCGAGGCCGCCCGCGCTCGAGGAGCTGACGTCGGCGACCTGGCGGCACGGACGTCTGCCCGGCTCGAGATGGCGAACGGCTTCGTGTCTGCTTACCGGGAGTACTGCTGGCCGGTGGATTCGGTCGACGACCTCCGCCTGGCGCCGTTCCAGATCCTCGCCGGCGAGGGCAAGGTCCACGCGCTCACGGACCACGAGTGGCACATGCGCGTCCTCAGCCGACTCGCCGAGGCTGACCCGACGACCTTCCGAGCAACGAAGACGGCGGTCGTCGACCTCGCGGACGCCGAGAGCGAAGCCATGGCGACCGCTTGGTGGGAGGAGATGACCGCCGCCGGGGGAGAGGGCATGGTCGTCAAGCCCCGCGACGTCGTCCACCATCACAAGAAGGGCCTCACCCAGCCCGGCATCAAGTGCCGAGGCCGTGAGTATCTCCGCATCATCTACGGCCCCGAGTACACCGCCGAGGACAACCTCAGCCGCCTTCGCTCACGCGGTCTTGGCCACAAGCGCTCGCTAGCGCTGCGCGAGTTCGCCCTCGGCATCGAAGCCCTCGAACGCTTTGTCGCCGGCGAGCCGCTCTACCGAGTCCACGAGTGCGTCTTCGGCGTGCTGGCGCTTGAGTCGGAGCCCGTCGATCCACGGCTGTAGGCGTAAGTCGGTCTGGTCTGGAAACGAGCTACCCAGACTGCAACCACGGTGGGTGCCTGACAACCATGTCGCCGAGATCTCGCGTCAGCCGTTCCGCCTTCTTGTAGGACGTCTTATGAAGCTGTGGTGCTCTCTTGAGTTCTTGAAGAAACTTGCGCTCGGTCGTGAGGTCCACGTCGCTGCCGAAGATGAAGTACAGCGGCATCCGGCGTCGGTCACGCTTCGACATCAGCAGTGAGATGAGCGCGTTGCTAACTCCCTCGAGGTAGGCGACCTCCGTGTAGTTCCGGCTACGCCGTGCGTCATCTTGGAGGTGAAGATACGGATGTAGCCGGCGACGGACATCCCATTCGGTCATGTAGTCGCCGAACCGAGACCGAGTGCCTACGCGCTGAAACACATGCTCGGCGCCGTTCTGATACGCCGCGGCGTAGATGATGGCTGGTGAGTCAATAGGACGAAGCTTGTCGTACATGTCGAGATTGGCTTGTCGAACGCGGTCGTGCAGCTCTCTCACCTCATCGAGAATGGCGTCGTCGAGCATCGCATCCCGCCGGAGGAGTTCCGCCTTGAGCTCCCTGGCGAAATGCACCCCGCTGGTTCGCAGGTGGACCGAGTCCGGATACTCGAGCAGCGCTGGAGGATCCTCCGACGGGACGACGATGTAGGCGCGACGTATGAAGTCCCCGAGCTGGCGTCGGAGCTGCTGGTAGAGCTTCGCGAAGTCCGGATCGCGGAGCGAGTATCCGACGAACACGACGGTGCGAGTGGCCAGCAGATGCTGGAGCGTCGCTCCGAGGATTCCTCGCTTCAGACGGCGGTAGCAGGCGTCGTAATCCTTTCGCGTCGCAACGATCGTGCCGATGTTTGAGATCGACCCGTGAATCTTGAAGACCCGCCGGCCGGGAAGATCCCAGTACGCGTAGTCGTCAGGGACCACGAACGGGAGGGCGCCGCACTCTTCCTCGAAGAAGCAATCCCAGTTCGTCGTGATGATCGTGTCGATGTACGGAATCGTTGCCAACTCGCGATGGAATCGTGCGGTGCTGTTTCGGATCTCGTAGTACCCGTCGCCATAGTCGACCCGCGACCGGAACCTCTGGACGAGTTCTGCCCGTGAGCGCTCAGTACAGAACAGCTCCATGAGGCCAGGGAAGCTCTCATCTTCGACAGGCACGCCGTCTGGCAGCTGCGCCCGGATGTCTTCGTAAAAGGTGCTGGCGTATGCGCCGTGCATCTCCGTGCTGACGCCGGCTCCAGCGAAGATCACGACCCGACCTTCGGTCACGTCCTTGACCAGAGCGGATGGGAGATCGGGCTCTCCTGACCCCGATGTGGGTGGGATGAGAGCGGAAGCCCTTGTTGTAGCT
>CAZCJT010000117.1:0-7462 GCA_964498565.1 uncultured Acidimicrobiaceae bacterium | reverse complement strand
CAGCTGACCTCGGCCATCAACGTCCTGAAGGAGCTCGACCTCTTCGACGAGATCCCGGTGGCGTCACTCGCCAAGCAGTTCGAGGAGGTCTACGTGCCCGGGCGCGCCGACCCGATCGTGATCCCCCGCCAGTCCGAGGCGCTCTACCTACTCCAGCGCCTGCGGGACGAGTCACACCGCTTCGCCATCACCTATCACCGCACGCTCCGGGACAAGCGCATGAAGCAGTCGGTCCTCGACGACGTGCCGGGCCTCGGGCCGACCCGTCGGAAGCGGCTGATCGAGGAGATGGGCTCGTTGCGCAAGGTGAAGGCGGCGACGCTCGAGGAGCTGCAGGCGTTCTCGTGGCTGCCGGACACCGTGGCCGAGAACGTGTGGAAGCAACTACACGGGCCGGGGTGAGGCTGTGCCCTCGTCGGCCGTGTACCCGAGCATCCCAGCCGGCGGCCGCTACCGGGCGAGCGGCTTCTCCCAGCGGACGTGGGGGAAGCCGGCGAAGTCGGTGTCGGCGCTCATCACGGTGAGGCCGTGCTCGTCCAGCTTCAGTGTCGTCCTCATGCGCAAACGTTCGCATCGTGATGCGCCTGGTCCCTCGGTGTCTGGTACTTGGCGTTGACCCGAACATACGTTCGATGTACGCTGGGCGCATGGATCCGACACCGGCGCTCGAACTGGCGGAGCTGCTCGCCGTCGACGTGTCGGCGCTCGCCCTCCGGCAGCGGGTGGAGCACCAAGCCGCCATCGAGCGGGTCCGGAACAAGCTCGACGCCCTGCTGCTCGCCCAGGTGGCCGAGTTCTCCAGCAGCGGCGCGTGGCAGCTGGATGCGGCGTCGAGCGCGATCAACTGGTTCCAGGGCCAGGTCGGTGGCGCTCGGGACGTGATGGCCAGCCGGGTGAAGCTGGCGAAGCACTTGTTGGTCATGCCGGGTACTCGGGAGGCACTGGAGGCGGGGGCGATCACCGAGTCCCACGCCAAGGTGTTGAGCCGGTGCGTGGCCAACCCGCGGGTGCGGGACCGGTTCGCGCAGGACGAGCCGGAGCTCGTGGCGTTGGCCACGGAGCTGAACGCCGATCGGCTGGCCACGAAGGTCGATGCGTGGATCCGCTTGCACGACCAGGACGGTGTCGAGCCGCACGATCCCGAGCACGACACGGTCAACGGCAACCGGGTGGGTGACCGGGTCAAGATCAACGCTGATCTGGGTCTGGAGACCGGTCTACCCGTGTTGGCGGCCCTGACCGAGCGGCATGATGAGTTGTGGCGTCGTGATCGGGCGGTGCTGGATGCGAACCCGGAGGATCCGTTGGGCTCCCGGACGCCGGGGAACCGGCGGGCCGAGGCGCTGGTCGGTCTGGTGCTCGACGGCGCTTCCGCCGAGGCGAACCCTCGCCGGCGGGAGGTCCTGTTCACGGTGCTGATCGACCACGAGACCTTCCTGTCCGGGACGCTGCACCCGGACTCGGTGCTCGAGACGATCGACGGCGGCGTGATCCCCATCGGCATCGCCGAGCGCTGGCTGTGCGATTCCCGTTGGCAGCTGCTCGTGCAGGACGCGGCGGGCGAGGTGCTGATGCTCGGCCGCGAGGAGCGCTACGCCAACCGGGCGATCCGTCGGGCGCTGGCCGCTCGCGACCGGGGCTGCGCCGCTCCTGGCTGCACGGCACCGGTGAGCCAGTGCGACGCCCATCACGTCACCTGGTGGGAACACGATGGCCTGTCCAACGTCGATCAGATGGCGCTGCTGTGCCGTCACCACCACCGCATGGTCCACGCCGGAACGCTCGAGATCATGATGGTCAACGGGCTGCCGATGTTCTTCGATCGGGACGGCAACGAGCTGACTGACGGGGGACGAAGGCGACCTCCGCCCGAAGCGTCCGCCGCGTAGGACGCGGCGACGGCACAGCCCAGGCTCCAACCGCATGGAACTGGCCACCCGCCGGGAGCGGGGGCACCCTCGCGTGCCGGCGATCCCGGTCAGGGGCAGGGCGAGTGCAAGCATCGCCGCTATGGGAGCCGACGACGACCTGTGGGAGACCCACGCCGACTGGTGGCAGGAGGGCTTCACCGACGGCGTCGACGCCGAGTACGAGGAGCAGATCCTCCCCCTGGCCGAGCAGCACCTGCGGGGCGCTCGGCGGGTGCTCGACATCGGCACCGGCGAGGGGCAGGTGGCCCGTCTGGCGTCCCGGCTCGGCGCCGAGGTCGTGGGCCTCGACCCGACGTGGAACCAGGTGGAGGTGGCCAAGGCGCGGGCCGGCGGGCCGCGGTACCTGCGCTCGGGGGCGGCGGCCCTGCCGTTCCCAGCCGCCAGCTTCGACGTGGCCGTCGCCTGCCTGGTCTTCGAGCACATCGACGACGTGGACGATGCCATCGCCGAGGTCGCCCGGGTGCTCGAGCCCGGCGGCCGATTCCTTTTCTTCCTGAACCACCCGCTGCTGCAGACGCCGAACAGCGGGTGGATCGACGACCAGATCCTCGACCCGCCCGAGCAGTACTGGCGCATCGGCGCCTACCTGCGGGAGGACAAGACGATCGAGGAGGTGCAGAAGGACGTCTACATCCCCTTCATCCACCGCCCGCTGAGCCGCTACCTCAACGCCCTGATCGCCAACGGCCTGCTGCTCACCCGGACGGAGGAGCCGGCGCCGCCGCCCGGCTTCCTGGCCCGGGCACCGGGGTACACCGACGCCGCCGAGATCCCCCGGCTGCTGTTCCTGCGGACCGAGAAGCTCCGGTAGACCCCGCGGTTCAGCAGTCCAGCGTGACGCCGGCGACCGCGCAGATCTCGTGCCTGCGGTCGGCGCCGAGCGACCCGAGGCGCCGGACGAGCATCGCCTTGGGGAAGGGGCGGATGTTGTCGAACGACGCCACGGCCGGCACGGGCAGGCCCTCCGACGTGTCGAGACCGAGCTCGCTCGGCACGTCGCGCCGGCGCGTCGTGACCGGGACGACCAGCACGCGCTGCATCACCCGGTTGGCGGCGTCTCGACTCACCACGAGGAACGGACGCCCCTTCTCGTCCGGCGCCTCGCCCCACCAGATCTCGCCTCGGGCTACCACCACTTCTCCCACGGCTCGTCGTTGATCGACTCGACGGCGAGCCGGGTGGCATCGGCGAGCTCGTCCTCGGTCTCCGGCACCGAGCGGAAGCCCCGTGCGAAGGCCCGGTCGATGGTGGCGCGCTCGTTCGCGGCGACCAGATCGTCGAGGGCCCGGCGCACGGCGGCCGACCGGTTCGGGAACCTGCCGTCGTCGACCAGTCGATCGATGGCGGTGACCAGCTCGTCAGGCAGCTTCACGGCGATCTGCGTCGTCATGCGGCGAGCATACCGGCCCGCATTCCCAACCGCTGGTGTTGACTCGAACTGGCGTTCGATCTATGATGTCCGGTATGGGCGAGTCGCTCGCTGACGAGCTGGCCGAGGTGCTGGCGGTGGACGTGGGGTCCCTGACGGTGGGCGAGTTCGCGCACCACATGGCCCGGGTCGAGCAGGTCCGGACGCGGTTCGAGGCGGAGGTGTACGAGACGCTCGGTGCGTTCGACCGGTCGGCGGCCTGGCAGCTCGATGCGGCCTACAACCCGGCCAACTGGTTGGCCGCGCAGACCGGGACGTCCCGGGCCGTGGCCGGGAGTCGGGTGCGCCTGGCGGCCCATCTGCAGCAGATGCCCCACACGCGTGCGGTGCTGGCGGAGGGGTCCATCACCGAGGCGCATGCCCGGGTGCTGGCCCGGTGCGTGGCGAACCCTCGGGTGCGCGACGCCTTCGCTGACCAGGAGGTCGACCTCGTCGTCGAGGCGCTGGAGTGCACGGCCGACCAGCTGGCCGCCAAGGTCGACGGCTGGATCGAGCTGTGGGACATGGACGGCGCCGAGCCTCGGGACCCGCAGCACGACACGCTCAGCGCCAGCCGGGTGGGGGAGCGGGTGCGCCTCAACGGCGACTTCGGCCTCGACGCCGGCCTGCCTCTCCTCGCCGCGCTCGAGGAGCGCGCCGACCAGCTGTTCCACCGGGACAAGCGGGTGACCGAGGAGAACCCCGACGACGGTCTGGCGGCTCGCACGCCGGGCATGCGCCGGGCCGAGGCGTTGTGCGAGCTGGTCGAGGCCGGATCGGCCAGCGACGGCAACCCCGACCGGCGCGAGCCGCTGTTCTTCGCGCACGTCGACGAGGACACGTACCGCTACGGCGGACGGCATGCGCATTCCCTGTGTGAGCTGACGGACGGCTCGGTCCTGCCGATCGACGTCATGCGTCGGATGCGGTGCGGCTCCCGGTACCAGTCGGTCGTGCTCGACGCCGCCGGGGTCATGCTGCACTTCGGTCGGGAGGAGCGCTACGCCAACCGGGCGCTGCGCCGGGCGCTGGCTGCTCGGGACCGGGGCTGTGCGGTGCCGGGTTGTGATCGGCCGCCGGCCCACTGCGATGCCCACCACGTGGTGTTCTGGGACAACCTCGGTGGCACCGACATCGACAACATGGTCCTGCTCTGTCGCCACCACCACAACGCTGTCCACTCGGGTGCGCTGTCGGTGCTCATGGTCGACGGCATGCCGCTGTTCCTGGATCGGTATGGGAACCAGCTCGGCGGGGGGCGACGGCGGCCACCGCCCGACGTCGCCGCCGCGTAGGACGCGGCGACGGCACGGTCCATGCTCCAACTCATCCCCTGGTCACCCCCGCCCCGTGCGGGGGCATTGGCGCGTGCGGTGCTGCGGGTCGCCAGCGTTCCCGGCCGTTCCGTGGGCTTCGTGCCATCCCAGCAGGGCGGCGATGACGACGCTGGCGTCGAGGACCTTCAGCCTCGCAGGTGCTCGTCCACTACGCACCATGTGGTCATTCCGCTGGGTAACGTGACCACATGGACGTCGCCATCCGGGAGCTCAAGGCAGGCCTGTCCGCATACATCCGGCGGGCCGCAGGTGGGGAGCTGATCACGGTCACCGACCGAGGCCGCCCGGTCGCAGTCCTCGGCCCACCGGTGGGGCGGGTGGACCTGGACCTCGCCGCCGAGGCCGGATGGCTCACGCCGGCGAGCGGCGGTGGCCTGAAGCCGGTCCGTCGCCAGCAGGCGGACCGGTCGGTGCTCGAGGTCCTCGACGAGGACCGCGCCGAGTGACGCAGTACGTGGACACCAGCGCGCTGCTCAAGCGCTACGTCGACGAGCCGGATTCTGATCGCGCCGTCGACCTGCTCATCAGCGACCCCGAGCTGGTGACGGGCCGGCACACGATCGTGGAGGTGCGCCGGAACCTGGCCCGACTGCTCCCTGCCACTGCGGCAACCGCGGCGCGCGCCTCGTTCAACGACGATCTGGCATCACTGGCCATCGTCGAGCTCGATGCCGCGACGTGCGAGCTGGCTGCGACGATCGCCGAACAGACCGGTGTCCGGACGTTGGACGGTCTGCACCTGGGCGCCGCTCGGCGCCTCGGGACCGCCCTGACCTTCCTCACCTTCGACGTCCGCCAGGCAAGCGCGGCGCGGGCGCTCGGGTTCTCGGTCGCCGGTTGCTGAGCTGCGCACGACCGTGACGCCCGACGCCGACACCGACACCGGTCAGATCATCCGGCATCGCATGCGGGAGCGGAACCAGTCGTTCAAGCGGGCGCTCACCCGCTGACCGGCCCCCGCCGAGAGCGTCGGGGAGCCACCGGTACCCTCACGGCCATGGGCGACTACGTGGTGATCGCCGGCCTGTCCGGCGCCGGGCGCTCCCAGGCGGCCAACGACTTCGAGGACCTCGGCTGGTTCGTCATCGACAACCTGCCGCCGGCGCTCATGCCCAAGGTCACCGAGCTGGCCGACGCCAAGGGCTCCTCGATCGACCGCATCGTCCTGGTCGCCGGCACCGGGCACTACGACCGGGAGCTGGTCGACGCCCTGGCCGAGCTGCGGCGCAGCGTGCCCCGGGTGCGGATCCTGTTCCTCGACTGCGCCACCCCCGAGCTGGTCCGGCGCTACGAGCAGACCCGGCGCCGGCACCCGATGAGCGACGCGCACACCATCGAAGAGGCCATCGAGCAGGAGCGGGCGGTGCTCGAGCCGGTCCGGGCCGAGGCCGACGTCGTCATCGACACCACCAACCTCAACGTCCACCAGCTGCGCGACCGCATCCGGGCCGCCTTCGGGCAGGACGACGCCGACGTCGGCATGCGCACCACCATCCGGTCGTTCGGCTTCAAGCACGGCTCGCCCATCGACGCCGACATGGTCCTCGACGTGCGCTTCCTGCCGAACCCGCACTGGGTGGACGAGCTGCGCCCCCTCACCGGCCTCGACGCCCCGGTGCGCGACTACGTGCTCGGCCAGGGCGAGGCCAAGGAGTTCGTCGACCGGATCGTCGACCTCCTCGAGCTGCTGCTGCCCGCCTACCGCAAGGAGGGCAAGGCGTACCTCAGCATCGCCATCGGCTGCACCGGCGGGCGCCACCGCTCGGTGGCGATCGCCGAGGAGATCCGTCGTCGTCTCGGCGAGCTCGGCACGGAGGCGACCATCACCCACCGAGACGTCGAGCGATGAGCGCGCCTCGGGTCGTGGCCATCGGCGGCGGGCACGGTCTGGCCATGCTGCTCAAGGCGGTGCGCACCTACGCCGCCCGCACGACGGCGATCGTGGCCACGGGCGACGACGGCGGCTCCAGCGGCCGGCTGCGGGAGTGCATCGACATGCCGGCCCCGGGCGACCTGCGGCGATGCATCGCATCGGTGAGCCCCAACCGTGAGCTGGCCGACGCCATGGAGCACCGCTTCACCGGCGGCGACCTGGCCGGCCACGCCGTGGGCAACCTCGTGCTGGCCGGGCTCGTCGATGCCGGCCACGACCTGGTCGGCGCTGCGGCGCAGCTGTCCCGGTGGCTCGGCGTCGACCCCGACGTCATGCAGGTCCTCCCGGCCACCGAGGAGCCCATCGACCTGGTGGCCGAGACCCCTGACGGCCCGGTGCGGGGCCAGGTCGAGATCGAGGCCGCCGGCCGCCTCGTGCACATCGCCGTGGATCCGCCCGACCCACGGGTCCCCGCCGCCGCCACCGAGGCGCTGGCGAGCGCGGACCAGATCGTCCTCGGCCCCGGCTCCTTCTACACGAGCGTCCTCGCGCCGGTCGTCGTGCCGGGGATCAAGCGGGCCATCGCCGCCCGCACCGGCCGCTTGGTGTTCGTGGCCAACCTCCAGGCCGACGAGACCGGCGTGAAGGACGTCGACCTGGCCGGGCACCTGGCCGTCCTCGGCATGCACGACCTCGCCCCGGACGTGGTCGTCACCCAGCGAGGGGCGCTGCCGCTGGGCGACATCGAGCGCGCCGCACCGGGTGTCCAGCTGGTCGAGGCCGACGTCGACCGCCCGCACGGCCTCGCCCACGACAGCGAGCTGCTCGGCGCGGTGCTGTCCGAGCTGCGCTGACCGCCCCGCTCAGGTCGAGGTCAGCCGGGAGAAGGCGTCGATCGGGTCGTCGCCCGCGA
>CAZCJT010000116.1:0-7473 GCA_964498565.1 uncultured Acidimicrobiaceae bacterium | reverse complement strand
CGGTCCGCCCTGGACGGCACCGCCGTGCGCGCGCTGTGCGACCGGATCTGGCCGCGGCTGTCCGCCGAGCAGGCGCTGCGACGGCTGTACGGGTCGGAGGCCCGCATCCGCCACGCCACGAAGGACCTCCTGGCCGAGGGCGAGGCCGCCCTGCTCCACCGGCCGGCGGGCCGGGGGTGGACCGAGGGTGACGTGGCACTCCTGGACGAGCTGGACCAGCTGCTCGGCCGGGACGAGGGCGACGACGACGGTGCGGTAGGGGCACGGGCCCGCGACCTCGCCGCCGGGTCGTTCCAGCTGGTGGAGGCCGCCCTCGCCGAGGAGATGCAGGCGGCCCTCGAGAACCGGACGGCCGACTGCCCGGAGTGCGAGCTGGAGATGACCTACGGCCGGGCCGAGGACGGCACGCTCACCCTGACGTGCACCAACTTCGGCTGCAGCCGCAACGAGACACGCCCGGCCTACGAGATCATCGGCGACGACGCCGCCCAGTTCCTCGCCGCGATCATGGAGGAGCTGTCGGACCGCTTCGCCGACGTCGAGCAGGCCGTGCTGCGGGTCGCCGACCGCCGGTTCGCGCACGTCGTCGTGGACGAGGCCCAGGACGTCTCGGCGATGCAGTGGCGGGCCATCACCCGGCGCTGCCCGGCCCGGTCCATGACCGTCGTCGGCGACCTGGACCAGGCCAGCCAGCCGTGGTCGCTGCGGGACTGGTCCACGGTGACCGCCGCCGTCGGCACCGATGACAGCGAGCTGATCGAGCTGACGGTGAGCTACCGCACGCCGTCGGAGGTGATGGCCTTCGCCGCCGACCAGGTCGCCCGCCTCGGCCGGACGGTGTCGGCACCGGCGTCGGTCCGGTCGTCGGGCGTCGAGCCGGAGGTGCGGATCGGCTCCCTCGACGACGTCGACGACCTGCTGCGAGCGGCCCGTGACTCGATCGGCGCCGCCGGCACCGTCGTCGCCATCGTCCCGGAGGCGGCTGCCCGCCCCGACGACGACTCGGTGCTCACCGCAACGGAGACCAAGGGGCTCGAGTTCGACGGGGTCGTGGTGTTCGACCCGGCCGCGATCGCCGCCGAATCCCCGCTCGGCACCACCCGCCTGTACGTGGCGCTCACCCGCACCACCCGGCTGCTCTGGGTCGTCGAACCGCCGCGCTGAGGGTCAGACGATGGCCCGCCCCCGGCGGATGCGGCGCCGGGTGTCCCACCGGTACGTGTTGAACGGGAACCGGCGGATCGGCGCCGGCAGGCGGCGGTCGACCCACGCCCAGCTCTGCACCATCACGTCGAAGGCCCGCTGGCGGCGGGCGTCCCACGGCAGGCCGAGCTCCTCGCGGAACGCCGGCGGCAGGAACCCCGCCGTCTGGAGCTCGACCAGCGGCCCGATCAGCCGGGGCAGCGGGGCGGGGAGGAAGTCGGCCCGGGCGATGCCCCGCAGGTAGCTGCGGGTGAGGTCGTCCATCTCGATCGTGGCGACGTTGGCGTCCCAGTACTCCCGGAAGGCGGCCCGGGTCGGCGGCCACTGCGACGGACGCACCTGCAGCGTGGTCCCGAGCCGGGCGCAGTAGCGGTAGAGGCGCTCGGCGGTGTCGTCGTCGTGCTCGATGCCGAGCACCGCCTGGATGTCCTCGACGCCCTTGTACAGGCAGGCGGCCACCCACAGCTGCAGGCCGGGGTCCATGGCGTTGTAGGCGACGGGGTCGCCCTGGCCCGAGCGGACCTGGCGGTGCTGGCGGTCGACCTCGCGCCGCATGGCGTCGCGCTCGTCGTCGGAGCCGGTCAGCGCGATCGCCAGGTAGGCCAGCGTGGTGCGGGTGCGCTTGACCGGGTGCCGGTCGACCCGCCCGCTCTCGACCATGCTCCGGGCGACCCCGTGGCCGACCGGCAGCTGGGACAGCTGCATGATCACGTTCGCGCCCGCCGCCGCCATGGCGATCCCGGTGAGCGAGTCCTCGACGATGGCCCGGATCTCGGGGTCGCGCTCGGGATCCGCATGCGGCGTCCCGGCCGCGTCGAGGCCGACGACGGGGCTCATGGGCAAGGAGGCTATTGGACGACAGCCAACAATGCCGATGTCGTCAGTTCACCGTCGGGTCGAGCGGGAAGTACGCCACGGAGCGCAGCGAACCGGGCTGGCGGCGCAGGACGTCGCGCCACAGCTTCTCGGGCCGGTCGGTGAAGATGTCGTCGTCCTCGGCCTCGAGGACGTACCAGCCGCCCGCCTCGAGCTCCCGTTCGAGCTGGCCACCCGACCAGCCGGCGTACCCGGCGAAGATCCGCAGCGCCGTGATGCCGCTCGGCGCATCGGAGGGGTCGCCGTGGAGGTCCACCGCCCCGATCGTGGTGGTGATCGGCTTGAACAGCTGCGTGGGCTCGTGCTCCGGCGTGCCGGCGAACAGGCTCTCCTGCGGACCGGCGCTGCGGCAGCGCGCCAGGCAGATCGCCCCCTCGGGCGTGACCGGACCGCCCACGAACACCAGGCCGACGCCATCGACGTAGGGCGCCCATGCCGGCACCGCCTCGTGCACGGGCACGTCACCCGGGCGGTTGAGGACCAGGCCGAGGGCCCCGCCCTCGGAGTGCTCGATCAGGTACACCACCGTGCGACGGAAGTTCGGGTCGTCGAGCGTCGGCTCGGCGACGAGCAGCTGCCCTCGCAGGCTCATGGCGCCACGGTCAGACGCCGGCAGCCTGCTGGTCGTCGGTGCCGGGGTCACCGGCGCGACCGGCGGCGGTCAGGTGGACGCTCGTCGCCCGACCGATCCCCCAGCTCGCACCTGCGACGACGACGACGGGCATGGCGCCGAGTCTGGCACCGCGGCCCTACCCTCGGTCGCCGTGCTGGAGGACGGGACCTACGACGCCCTCGTGTTCGACGCCGACGAGGCCGATGGCGGTGGCGTGGCGGTCGAGCTCACGATCCTGGCCGGCGACCACAAGGGTGCCGTCGTCTCCGTCGTGTCCCACGACTGGACCGGCGACGCGCTCGACCTGCTCGGCATCCCGGCCACGCTCGTCGTCACCGACGGTCGGCCCCAGGTCACCTTCGAGCCCTGACGGCTCTGTCGTGGATCAGTCCGCCGTCGCCTGACCCATCCACGAAATTCCGGAGGCGGGCGGCGACGTCGGCGGCGTGCTCCTCGGAGTCGTAGCCGGTGCGGGGCCAGAAGAAGCCGCGCAGGCCGTCGCCCTTGGTGCGGGGAACGACGTGGACGTGGAGGTGCGGGACGCTCTGGCTGACGGTGTTGTTCATGGCCACGAAGCTGCCCTGTGCGCCGAGCACGTCGACCACCGCGGCGGCGATCCGCTGGGCCCGCTCGAACAGCGGACCGACCTGGTCGGTCGGCAGGTCGGGCAGGACCTCGACGTGCTGGCGCGGGACCAGCAGCACGTGGCCGGGGAAGAGCGGCCGGATGTCCAGGAAGCCGACGGCCACGTCGTCGTCGAGCACCACGTGGGCCGGCGCGTCGCCGGCGACGATGCGGCAGAACGTGCAGGTCGCCATGGCCGCATCCTGCCCGGTGCCGCCGGGTACGGGACGGGCGTGGCAGTCGCACGCATCGGATGCTCGGGGTGGTCCTACAAGGACTGGCGCGGCCCGGTGTACCCGGAGAAGGCCCCGTCCCGGACGTGGTTCGGCCACTACGCCCAGCGCTTCGACACCGTCGAGCTGAACAACACCTTCTACCGGCTGCCCACCCCCGAGAAGGTCGACGGGTGGCGGGAGCAGGCGCCCGACGGCTTCACCTACGCGGCCAAGGTCGGCCAGTTCTGCACCCACCGCAAGAAGCTGAAGGACCCCGACATCTGGCTGCCGCGGCACCTCGACCGCATCCGCCGCCTCGGCGACCACCTGGGCCCCAACCTCCTGCAGCTGCCGCCGAACTGGAGGCGCGACGTCGGTCGCCTCGAGGCGGTCCTGGAGATCCTCCCGCCCGACATCCGGTGGTCCGTGGAGCTGCGGGACCCGAGCTGGGTCCACCAGGACGTGTTCGACGCGCTGGCTCGCCACGGCGTCGCGCTCTGCATCCACGATTTGGTCGCCGACCACCCCGAGGTCCTCACCACGGACTGGACCTACGTCCGGTACCACGGGCCCGACGCACTGCGCTCCCCGTACTTCGGGCCGTACGGCGAGCAGCGCCTCGACCGGGAGGCTGAGCGCCTGGCGGCATGGCTCGACGCGGGCATCGACGTGCACGCCTACTTCAACAACGACATCGGCGCGCACGCCTTCTTCGAGGCCGCTGCACTGCGGGACCGCCTCGCCCAGTGGGTGCCCACGATGACGGCCGTGTGAACAAGCGGGGAGCATCCGCGCCCCTCACCCGTCATGGGGTCATGATCGGGATCAGTGTTCGTCCGTTCCCTGGCACGACGACCCGGCCGCTCCTCGGCCTCGGAGATCAGCCGTGCCCTGCGCCCTCAGGAGGCCGCATGACCCCGGACCCCGCACTCGTCGTCGACGCGCCCGTGGAGCCGATGCTCCGCGACGCCGACGCGGGTACCCGCACCCAGGTCGTGCTCGACACGTCGGCCCTCGTGGCCGACCCCGAGGGGGTGCTGGCCGGGTACCCGGGGTGCGACCTCGTCGTGCCGCTCACCGTGATCGAGGAGCTGGACGGGCTGAAGAAGCGGCTCGACCCCGTGGGCATGGCCGCCCGTGACGTGCTGCGCCGCATCGAGCGCATCCGGGTCGACGCCGGCGGCGACCTCGAGACGCCCCAGCCGCTCGCCGGTGGCGCCACCCTGCGGGTCGCGCTCAACGGCGTGCAGGTCAGCCTGCTGCGCGAACACGGCCTCGACCCGGACAAGCCCGACAACCGGATCATCGGCACCGCCCTCGGTCAGCGCTTCGACGCCGGCCGACCGGTCCGCCTCGTCTCCAACGACACCGGCATGCGGGTGAAGGCCGCCACCTTCGGACTCGACTCCTGCGAGCACGACCTGCTCGACAGCGTCCGCCAGGGCGACGGCAACAACGGCTGGCGCGAGCTCGAGGTGGAGCCGGCGGTCGTCGACGCCGTGTACTCCGGCGAGCTCGACAGCCCGCTCACCGAGCCGGTCGTGGCCGCCCTCCTGGTCAACGAGTTCGGCGTGCTCCACGCCGGCAGCCAGTCGGCGCTGGTCCGCCGCCACGCCCACGGGCTCGAGCTGGTCGGCAACGACCACCACGCCTGGGACCTGCGGCCCCGCAACAAGGAGCAGCGCTTCGCCCTCGACCTCCTGCTCGACGACGACGTCAAGGTGGTCGCCCTCGACGGCCCCGCCGGCACGGGGAAGACCCTCACCGCCGTCGCCGCCGCCCTGCAGCTGGTCGTGGAGGAGCGCCGTTACTCGCGCATCTGCGTGTACCGGCCGGTCGTGCCGGTGGGCAAGGCCGACGTCGGCTACCTGCCAGGCACCCTCGACGAGAAGCTGGACCCGTGGATGGCGGCGATCACCGACGCCGTCTACGCCCTCACCGGACCCGACCACACCGGCCACCGCCAGCGTGAGGACGCCGCCGAGGTGCTCGACGAGATCCGGGCCCGGGGCCAGCTCACCATGGAGTCGGTCACCCACCTGCGGGGCCGCACCCTGCACTCGAGCTTCGTCATCATCGACGAGTCGATGAACCTGTCACCCCAGGTCGGCAAGACCATCCTCACCCGCATCGCCGCCGACTCCAAGGTCGTCTTCACCGGCGACACCAGCCAGATCGACGCCGCCTTCCTCTCCGAGCAGACCAACGCCCTCACCGCGCTGGTCACCGCCTTCGCCGGGCAGGACTGCTTCGGCCACGTCCGGTTGCTCCGCGGCGAGCGCTCGCCGCTCGCCGAGCTGGCCGCTCGCCTCCTGTAGCCGCCGGGGGTCCGCACCGGGGCGAACCGGACGTTTGCCGCATTCTCCGCACCCTCTGTACCTGCCGGATCACCCGAAGTAGTTTGGTGGTCGCTCGGCCACGCGCAGTACAGCCCACTGCCGTGGTCGGCATCGAGAGGGAACCACCGGGTCAACCGGTCCGGACAAGCATGGGGAGAGGGCTGTGGACGACGTCGTCGCACTGGGGAACTGGGCCGGCCAGGATTGGATGGCCATGGCGGCCTGCGGGGGGAAGACACACCTGTTCTTCGCGCCCCTCGCCGAGCGCCCGCAGGCCCGGGCCCGACGGGAGGCCAAGGCGGCCGACCTCTGCCGGGTCTGCCCGTCCCGCACGCCATGCCGCGACTTCGCCCGCGAGCGACGCGAGTTCGGCTACTGGGGCGGTGAGAACGAGGAGGAGCGCACCCGCGCCGGCTTCCCCGTGCCGAACCCGGTGGGTGCCCGGCGCCGCGCCGCCAGCTAGGCATCCCGAGCGGGGCCGACGGGTCGGCGACGAGATCCGTAGCATGCCCACCGTTGACCGACTCCGCTGCACCGCCCGGCCCTGAACCCGCCGAGGACCGCCCGCGCATCCCGACGCCGGAGGAGGCGGCCACCTACCGGCCGGCGCACGACCTCTTCGTCGCCCTGCTGGACTTCCTCTCCGAGGCCGCCCTCGGCCGGCCGCTGCGCCCCCAGCTGAAGGTCACGCCCGCCGGGCTCCTGCGGGGGGAGATCGACCTGCTCAAGCTGGAGCTGCCCGCGTACGCCGTGGCCGGTCTCGTGGTGGACCGGTTCGTGGTCCGGGCCGAGCGCCTGCGGGTCCAGCCCGGCCTGCCCCCCGTGCTGGTCGCGGGCCCGGTCGTGTTCAAGGCCATCGTCTCCCAGGACAACGTCGACCGCTGGACCAAGGACCTGCGCCTCCCCCTGCGCCTGAAGCTGACCGAGCAGGGAGTGGTCACCACCACCGGCGTCCGCGGCATCCGCATGGGAGAGGTGGTCACCATGCCCACCGTGGTCGGGGGGTTCCTGCAGCTCCAGCCGACGAAGGCCTCGCTGCTCGGCGTGCCCACCACGCTCGTGCGGTTCCTGCGCGGCTACCTGCCCCTGCCACCGCTGCCCCGCAGCGCCCGCCTCGACGGCGTCGAGCCCAGCGACGGGGAGCTGGCCCTCTCGTTCCGCATCGACCGCTTCGAGCAGCCGCTCACGCCTGACGTGTCCGAGCGCATCCGCCAGCTGCTCAACCTCCCGCTGCCCGGCCTCCGCTGACGTCGCCCCGCCCGGGGGATCCACCGCCGGCGCGCGGCGCGTCCGTACGCTCGGCGCAGCACCAAGGGGGTGGCGGTTGCGACGACTTCCGATCTACGGCCTCGACATCGAGACCGACACGTCCGTCGACGGGCTCGATCCCAACGTGTCCCGGATCGTGGCGGTGGCGCTGTCCACCGGCGGCATCGACGAGCTCTTCGACGGCCCCGAGGACGAGCTGCTCGCCGGACTCGACGAGCGCCTGGCCGAGCTGCCCCCCGGCGTGCTCGCCACGTGGAACGGCTCGGCCTTCGACCTGCCTTTCATCGCCGACCGGGCCGCGCGCTGGCGCCTGCGCCTCGGCCTCCAGCTGGTC
>CAZCJT010000115.1:0-7484 GCA_964498565.1 uncultured Acidimicrobiaceae bacterium | reverse complement strand
GACGCCGGCGTGCGGGTCGAGGAGCAGGCCGGCGCCGGGCGCCTGCCCGTGGTCGTGGCCGGGCCGATGCGGTCCCACGCCCTCGCTGTGCCCGGCGACGTGTCCAGCCAGTTCCTGTCCGGCCTCCTGCTGAGCGGCCCGGCCACCCCGGACGGCCTCGAGCTCACCATCACCACCGAGCTGGTCTCGCGGCCCTACGTCGACATGACGGTGGCGGTGATGGCTGCCTTCGGGGCCGACGTGGAACACGACGTCATCGGCGGCCGGGAGACCTGGCACGTCCCGCCGGCGCGCTACCGGGCGACCAGCTACGCCATCGAGCCGGATGCGTCGGCCGCGTCCTACGCCTGGGCCGCCGCCGTGGTGACCGGCGGGCGGGTGACCGTCCCCGGCCTGCACCGCAGATCCCTGCAGGGCGACGTGGCCTTCGCGGACGTGCTGGAGCAGATGGGCGCCGTCCTCACGTGGCACGACGACGCCGTGACGGTCGCCGCCGGCGACGGCCTGCGCGGGGTCGACGTCGACATGGCCCACATCTCCGACACCGTGCCCACCCTCGCGGCCGTGGCCGCGCTGGCCGACACGCCCACCACGATCCGGGGCGTCGGGTTCATCCGGGACAAGGAGTCCGATCGGATCGCCGGGCCGGTGGCAGAGCTGCAGCGCTGCGGCATCGAGGCCCGGGCCACCGCCGACGGCATGGAGATCGTCCCCGGCCCCCTGCGCCCCGCCACCTTCGAGACCTACCGCGACCACCGCATGGCGATGGCCTTCGGCCTCCTCGGTCTCGCCGCGCCCGGCATGGCGGTGCGCGATCCGGGTTGCGTCGCCAAGACGTTCCCCGGCTTCTGGGACCTGCTCGACGGCTTGCGGGCCGGGACCGTCCCGCCGGCGCGCCACGGGTAGCGTCGCCGCCATGTCCAACGACGGTCTGCGCGTGATCGCCATCGACGGCCCCGCCGGATCGGGCAAGTCCACCGTCGCCCGGCTGCTGGCGGAGCGCCTGGGCCTCGACTACCTCGACACCGGCGCCATGTACCGGGCGCTGACCTTCGCCGCGCTGCGGCGCAACGTCGACCCGGCCGATGCCGAACCCGTCGCCGCGCTCGCCAGCCGGGTCGAGCTCACGGTCGGTCTCGACGGCGTCGTGGTCGACGGGGTCGACGCCACCATCGAGATCCGGGGACCGGAGGTCACCCGGGCGGTGAGCACCGTGGCGGCCAACCCGGCGGTGCGCTCCGAGATGGTCTCTCGCCAGCGCGAGTGGGCCCGGCGCCGCGGGGGAGGCGTGCTCGAGGGCCGCGACATCGGCTCGGTGGTCTTCCCCGACGCCACGCTGAAGGTCTACCTCGACGCCCGTCCCGAGGTCCGGGCCGCCCGGCGCTCGAAGGAGGTCTCCGACCTCGACTACGAGACCGTCGCCGCCGACATCGCCCGCCGTGACGCCCTGGATCAGGGTCGAGACGCCTCGCCGCTGACCCGGGCCGGCGACGCCGTCGAGGTCGACACCAGCGACCTCACCATCGGCGAGATCGTCGACCTGCTCGTGGATCAGCTCGATGGCTGACGACACCACGGCGACCGCCGGCCCCGCCGATGCCGCCCAGGCCCAGGGCCCGCCGACGCGCGGCCAGCTGCGCTTCTACCGGGTCGTGCGCGACATCATCGTCGCCTTCTGCCGCCTCTTCTGGCGCATGGAGGTCCACGGTCGCGAGAAGGTGCCCGACGGCCCCTTCATCCTCTCCGGCGTGCACCGCTCGAACGTCGACTCGCTGGTCGTGGCCGGTGTCACCCGCCGACGGATGCGGTTCATGGGCAAGCACACGATGTGGAAGTACTCCCTCCCGGGGAAGTTCTTCGACGCCATGGGGGGCATCCCCGTGCACCGCGGGTCCGCCGACCGCGAGGCCATGCGGTCGAGCGTCACCGCCCTCGGCTACGGGGAGCCCGTCGTGATGTTCCCGGAGGGCCAGCGACGCACCGGCCCGGTGATCGAGGACCTGTTCGAGGGACCGGCGTTCGTGGCCGGGCGGACGGGCGTCCCCATCCTCCCCGTGGGCATCGGCGGCTCCGAGGCGGCGATGGCGCCCGGAGCCAAGTGGATCAAGCCGGTCAAGGTGGTCCTCGTCATCGGCGATCCCATCCCGGCGCCCGTGGGCCCCGACGGCAAGCGCCCGTCGCGCCGCCAGGTCCGGGAGACGACCGAGGTGCTCCGAGCCCGGCTGCAGGTGCTGTTCGACGACGCCCAGCGCCGGGTCGGGCGACTGGGCAGCTGAGCCGCCGGCGGGCCGACCCCGGAGCTACGGACCGACGACGAGGGCGCCGAGGACCTCGCTGGCCTCGGTCTCCCGGTCGACCACGGCGGGCCGGTCGCTGAGCGTCCCGCCTACCACCAGGGTGGCGGCCACGTCGAGGGCCTCGAGCAGATCCCGCAGGTTGCGGGGCGGGGGGAAGTACTCCTCCTCCTCGGTGATGCGCACCTCCTCGATCCCGTTCGCCGGGTCGAGCCGGTCGATGACCCAGCACACCAGCTCCTCCGGGGCGCTGGCGCCGGCGGTGACGCCGACGACCCCGTGGAGGTCGTCGGGGACCTCCTCGGGCGTGTTGACCCGGTGGACCCGGGGGCAGCCCATGTCGCGGGCGAGGGACTCGAGGGCCCGGGTGTTGGACGAGTTGGCGGAGCCGATCACCACGATGGCGTCGCAGCGCTCGGCCAGCGCGGTGAGCGCGGCCTGCCGGTTCGTGGTGGCGAAGCACAGGTCGCTGCGGCCCGGGGTCCACACGTCGGGGAAGCGCTCGCGGGTGCGGTCGAGCACGCCCTCCCAGTCGCGGTGGGACAGCGTGGTCTGGGCGAGGAGGGCGACGGGCTGGTCGAACTCGGGCAGGGCGTCGACCTCGTCGGTGGACTCGACCCGGTGGATGGCGTCGGGCGCCACCGCCATGGTGCCGACCGCCTCCTCGTGCCCGTGGTGGCCGACGTAGACGATCTGGTAGCCCTTGCCGGCCCGCACCTTGACCTCGTGGTGGACCTTGGTGACGAGCGGGCAGACGGCGTCGACCACGTAGCCGCCGCTGGCCTGGGCCGCGGCCACCACCTCGGGGGCCGAGCCGTGCGCCGACAGCATCACGGGGCGGCCGGGCGGCACGTCGGCGATGTCGTCCACGAACACGACCCCGAGGTCGCGGAAGCGCTGGACCACGAGCTGGTTGTGGACGATCTCGTGGTAGCAGTACACCGGCGGCTCGAAGGCCCGCACCATCCACCCGAGCGCCTTGATGGCCATCTCCACGCCGGCGCAGAAGCCACGCGGGGCGGCGAGCAGGACCTGATCGACGGGCACCGCTCCACGCTACCGACGACGGTCGCCACTGCCAGGCGTATGCGTCCCCGGGGATGCGCCGGCGGGGGACCGGCGCATGAGGGCGTGGTGCCGCCCCCGGTCACCCGGGCGGATCGACTCGATCGTGAGCTCCATGGCTGCGGAACCTACGCCCAGCGCGGGTGCCGGCCCGGGGGGTTCCGCCGGTACGCTGTCGCCGGTGAGCCTGCCCCGCGTGATCGCGGTCGCGCCCGGATCACCCGCAGCCCGAGCGGGTCTCGTCGAAGGCGACGAGATCCTCTCCCTCGACGGGGTCCAGCCGCGCGACGTCATCGAGTGGCACCTCCTGGTCGACGAGCCGGAGGTGGTCCTCGACGTGCGCCGTGGCGGCCTGGAGCAGCAGGTCGTGGTCGAGAAGGCCTCGGGTGAGCCGCTGGGTGCCGAGGTGGACGCCGCCATCTTCGACGAGGTCCAGACCTGTGACAACCACTGCGAGTTCTGCTTCATCTACCAGCTGCCGCCCGGGATGCGCCGCAGCCTGTACCTGAAGGACGACGACTACCGGCTGTCGTTCCTCTACGGGAACTTCACCACGCTGACCCGCTTCACCGAGATCGACCTCGAGCGCGTCGTCACCGAGGGCCTCAGCCCCCTGTACGTGAGCATCCACGCCACCGACCCGGAGGTGCGCGCCGACCTGCTCCGCAACCGGCGGGGCGCCACCAGCCTGCGGTGGCTGCGAGCCCTGCTCGACCACGGCGTCGCCGTGCACGGCCAGATCGTGGTGTGCCCGGGCGTGAACGACGGCGCCATCCTCGCCGACACCCTGGCGGGCGTCCTCGACGAGTACCCCGAGCTGGCCAGCCTGGCCGTGGTGCCCCTCGGCATCAGCGACCACTCCGACGAGGCCCGCATGCGCCCGCACACGGTTGAGGAGGCCGGGACCGTCGTCGACATCGTCGAGGACTGGCAGGACGTGTACCGCACCGTCCTCGGCCGCCGGCTGGTGTTCGCCGCCGACGAGTACTACCTGCTCGCCCGTCGCGCGTTCCCGCCGGCCGAGGCCTACGAGGGCTTCGCCATGCACGAGGACGGCATCGGCATGGCCCGCACCTTCGAGGCCGAGTTCAACGGGGCCGTCGACGAGGTGACCCGCCCCCACGCCGGCTTCTTCGCCTGGGTCGACGGTGCGCCGCCCGAGGGCTACCGCGCCCCCCGCACCACGGGCGACCCCGCCCATGCCCTGCAGGTCCGACCGCGTCGGACCGCGCCGGTCGGCATCCTGACCGGCCCCTACGGCGCCCAGGTCCTGGCCCCGCTGCTCGAGGGCATCGACCGCGACGACGTCCGCCTCGTCGAGGTGCCGAACCGGTTCTTCGGCGGCAACATCGGCGTCACCGGCCTGATGGTCGGCGAGGACATCGCCCGGGTCCTGGATGACCAGCCCGCCGGCCACCGCTACCTGCTCCCCGACGTGTGCCTCTCCCAGGACCGCTTCCTCGACGGCACGGCCGTCGCCGACCTGCCCCGCCCGGTCGAGGTGGTCCCCACCGACGGGGCTTCGCTGCGCGCCGCGCTCGGCCTCCCACTCCCGGCGTCACCCGCGCCTGCCCAGATCGAGAGCTAGCCACATGCCGTCCTCCCTCCGCGTGGCCATCGTCGGCCGTCCCAACGTCGGCAAGTCCACGTTGGTCAACCGCCTCGCCGGCCGGCGCACCGCCATCGTCGAGGAGCGCGCCGGCGTCACCCGCGACGCCAAGGCCGTCGAGGTCGAGTGGGCCGGCCGCACGTTCGAGGTGGTCGACACGGGCGGCTGGATGCCGGGCGGCTCGGCGCTCGACGAGAAGGTGTCGCGGGTGTCGGAGCGGGCCATGGAGGAAGCCGACGTCGTGATCTTCCTCGTCGACGGCACCGTCGGGGTCACGGAGGAGGACGCCAAGGCGGCCGAGCTGCTCCGCCGGAAGCACAAGCCGGTGCGCTTGATCGTCAACAAGATCGACGACCCCAAGCGCGAGCACCTGATCTGGGAGTTCATGGAGCTGGGCCTCGGGGAGCCGAGCCCGATGAGCGCCCTGCACGGCAACGGTGCCGCCGATCTGCTCGACGACCTGGTGGCCATGCTGCCGCCCGAGGACGAGGAGGAGGAGTTCGAGTCCGCAGCCGACGGCGGCGAGATCGCCGTGTCCATCGTCGGTCGGCCGAACGTGGGCAAGTCGACGCTGTTCAACCGCCTCACCGGCGCCGAGAACTCCATCGTCCACGACATGCCCGGCACCACCCGGGACACCATCGACACGGTGGTGGAGACCTCCGAGGGCGCCATCCGGTTCGTGGACACCGCCGGCATGCGGCGGCGGGCCAAGGTCGACGACGGCACCGAGTACTACTCGGTCGTGCGGGCCCTGCAGGCCATCGACAAGGCCGACATCGCCATCCTCGTCATCGACGCGGCGGAGGGCGTGACCGCCCAGGACCAGCGCCTGGCCGAACGGGTCGACCTCGCCGGCTGCCCGGTCATCGTCCTGCTCAACAAGTGGGAGGTCGCCTCGGCCGACGACCGGGAGCGCGTCACCTACCAGATCGCCGAGAAGCTGCACTTCATCGGCGACTCACCCGTGCTCCAGGTGTCGGCGCTGACCGGCAAGGGCGTGCACCGGCTGTACCCGGCGCTCGGCAGCGCCATCCGGGCCTACGAGACCCGCATCCCGACCCGCCAGGTCAACGACGTCATCCGCCGGGCCCAGCAGGCCCAGCCCGCGCCCCACGGCGCCCGGGTGCTCTACGCCCTCCAAGGCGCGGCCAACCCGCCGACCTTCACGATCTTCGCGAACCGGGAGCTTCCGAAGACCTACGTGCGGTACCTCGAGCGCAGCCTCCAGGAGGCCTTCGACCTGGGGGCGACCCCGCTGAAGCTCCGGGTCCGCAAGCGGGACTAGTAGGCTCCTCAATCCATGGAGCAACCGATCCTGGCGGCGGTCGCACTCCTGTGCGCCGCCGCTGCCCTGGTGTGGGGCCGTTCCGCGTTGCGGTTCCAGCAGAGCTGGCACCGCATCCAGGGCGAGTACGGCACCGCCTCTGACCAAGCGGTCCTGGCCGGCGCCGCGTTCCGCAAGGAGCTGCACGCCGCCCTCCTGTACGGGCTCCTGGCCGTGGCGTGCCTGGTCGTGAGCATCGCCGGCACCCCGGAGGCCGAGGCGCTCTTCGCCCTCGTCACCATCCCGGTCGCCATGTCGCTGTACTACAACCGCGACTTCCGCCGGGTGGCCCGCATCGCCGAGGACCGCAACGAGCTGGAGCGCAAGGCCCAGGAGGTCCTCACCCAGGACGAGCTGGCCCCCCGCAAGTGGGCGGCCCGCCTCGCCCCCGAGGAGCTGCCCGACTTCGCCGGGTTCGAGCTCGGGCGGGTCTACGAGCCCGGCACCGGCATGATGGCCGGCGACTTCTACGACGTGTTCCGGGTGTCGCCCAACCGGATCGCCGCCGTGATCGGCGACGTCACCGGTCACGGCATCGAGGCCTCCATCACCGCGTTCCAGGCCAAGTACCTGCTGCGGGTGTTCCTGCGCCAGTACCGGGACCCGGCCCAGGCCATGGAGGAGCTCAACGCCCAGATGTCGGCCCTCGAGCGGGTGGAGGAGTTCATCTCCCTGCTGGTCGTCGTCTTCGACACCGACTCCGGCACCCTCCGGGTGTGCTCCGCCGGCCATCCCGCCGGCTGGCTCTGGCACGCCAAGGAGGTGCGCCCGCTCCGGGCCACCGGACCGCTGCTGATGCTCGACCCGTCATCGCACTACCACTCCCGCGAGATCGACCTGGAGTCCGGCGACCTCGTGCTGCTCTACACCGACGGTCTGGCCGAGGCCCGGGCCGGCGACCAGTTCTTCGGCGAGGAGCGCATCGCCAACACGCTGCGCCGCGACCCGGGCGTACCCCCGGACGTGCTGTGCAAGAGCCTGCTCGAGGCGGCCAAGGACTTCGCCACCGAGCCGGTCACCGACGACACCGCCATCCTGGCGATCCGCAGGAACTAGTCCGCTCGCCGCGGCTGGCGCGCCGGACTAGTCCAGCGGGCATTGGTCCTGCACGGCCGGGGCGATGGCCGCGGCGAAGGTGCGGTACAGCGGTGCGAGCGGCGAGGTGGCCCGCCAGGCCAGCACCACGACC
>CAZCJT010000114.1:0-7561 GCA_964498565.1 uncultured Acidimicrobiaceae bacterium | reverse complement strand
AGCCAGTTATATACCGATCGTGTGTTCGGGAGCTGCAGAACCATGAGGCCGCCAGGCTTAAGCCAGCTGGCGAGGTTCGAGATCGCCTTGTCCGCGTCAGGGACGTGCTCAAGGACGAACGCCGAGTAGACGAGATCGAACCGGCGATCTTTGACGACGGCCGGGTCCTGGATGTCGCCCAGAATCGCTTCATCGAGATCGCACACGTCGTTCACCCGTCGCCGCAGGGCGGCCCCATCAAGGTCGACGCCAACGATCCACTGCTGGCGATCGGACGGGAGCGTCATCTCCCATCGCGCGCCACATCCGGCTTCGAGGATATCGACCCGACCGGTCAGCGGGAGCCCTTCATTGATGACTGCAGCGAGGCGTGCAGTGCTCGCGTTGAAGTTCAGTACCTGCAGATCACTGGGCGGGGTCCACCGGTGGTTGCAACGGGACGGTCATGGTGACCGGCTCGTGATGCGACGACCGGAGGCTGCGGGTGCCAGGAGTACGGCTGGGCGTGGAGGAGCGCGAGACGATCGCCCTGGCGTTGGCGAGGGAGGAGCCGTTCGCTGAGATCGGTCGCCGGCTCGGGCGGCCAACGTCGACGGTGAGCCGAGAGGTGGGTCGCAACGGGGGCCGGTCCGGCTACCGGGCGACGGTGGCGGAGCGGGCGACGAGGAAGCGGTCGTGCCGGCCGAAGGTGCGCAAGCTCTTGCTTGCCCGCGGCTGGCGGCGGTGGTGACGGCCGGACTGGAGCAGCGGTGGTCGCCGGCCGAGGTGGCGGCCAGACTGCCCATCGACCATCCCGATGAGCCGGAGCTGCGGGTGAGCCACGAGACGATCTACGCGTCGCTGTACCTGCAGGGCAAGGGCGGGCTAAAGAAGGAGTTGGTCTCGGCGCTGCGCTCGGGCCGGCTGCGCCGTCGCCCCCGCCGGCGGGGCGAGAACGCCAAGCGCCGCAACGTCCTCGGCGACATCACCCCGATCAGCGCCCGTCCCCCCGAGGCCGCCGACCGCGCCGTGCCCGGCCACTGGGAGGGCGATCTGATCATGGGCGCGTTCAACCGCTCCGCCATCGTCACCGTGGTCGAGCGCCGCAGCCGCTTCTTGCTGCTCGGCGACTTGCCCGAGGGCCACGACGCCCAGTCCGTCTACGAGTGCCTCCTCGAGCTGTGCGGCGACCTGCCCGAGGTGGCCCGGCGTTCGCTCACCTGGGACCAGGGCCGGGAGATGGCCAGCTGGCCCCAGCTGCAACTCGACGCCGACATCGACGTGTTCTTCTGCGACCCGCACAGCCCCTGGCAGCGGCCCTCGAACGAGCACATGAACGGCCTGCTACGCCAGTACTTCCCGAAGGGCACTGACCTCAACAAGGTCAGTTACGACCACCTCAAAGCCGTCGCCGTCGAGATGAACGGGCGCCCCCGCAAGGTCCTCAACTGGCGCACCCCAGCAGAGGCCTACGCTGACATCGTTGCAACCGCCGCTTGACCGCGCCCTGTCTCGCATCTGCCACACCCTACTGGACTTGCCTAATAGCGCAAACGCTCAACGGGGCTTCCGCACCAGGTTGGGCACTCGGATGATCAGCTCGCGCGCGAGGTCGTCGCATGACGCTATTCGGCACCCGATCCTTGCTCGCGACCGTCGCCCAGCCGATCTGCCAGAGGGGCGAGGGTGGGCACAGGTGAAGCACTACCCGCGTCGAAGGGCCCGCACCAGCGCCATCACCCCCAACACAACAACCGCCCCCACGAGTGTTAGCGAACCGATCGCTACCACTCGAGAGGGTCCGAGCTGGGGCGACCTGCCTAGCAATACGGAGACCTGATTTCGGACAAGCCCATGGGGCGCTTTCCACCCTTCGCCCCGAATGTAGGCACGCAAGGTTCTCGCCCGGTACCTCGCCAACGCCGCCATGCGCTGTCGTCCTGCAAGTGGCTCGAACCCCAGCCGCTGTTTCACTAAGAGTTCCTCAGCGTGGTACTGCCCTGGAAGGGAGGACTTCTGACCCGCGACCATGCGGAAGTTGCCAAGGAACGCATCCACATGATGCGGTCGGCTGATTGCACTGAACTTGAGCCATAGATCGTAGTCGAGCGCCATGTTGAGCCCTGGGTCAATCCCGCCCGCCCGCATATAGAGCTTGCGAGAAAAAAATGTACTCTCCTGAGGCAGGTAGATCGATAAACGGCCGAGCTCCTCGAGTGTGACCGCAACCGTGTAGCGGCGATGGAGCAAGTGAGACCGCTCATCTATGCGCTGGCTGTTGCCGTAGAGCCACTCGCAGTCGGGGTTCAACGCGAAGTGGCGCCCTACAGCGAGCAGGGCGCCCGGCTCCAGGGTGTCGTCGCTATTTGTCCAGCCCAACACGTCCCCGGACGCGCGATCGAACCCGGCCCGAATCGCCGCTGACTGACCGCCGTCCGGCCTGGACTGCCAGTACGCCAAGCTGCTCGCTCGTTCGCGAAGGATCTCCACCGAGCCATCTGTGGAACCGCCGTCAAACACCAACACCTCGAGCCGCGGGTAGTCCTGACCGAGCAAGCTGTCGAGTGTCTCGGCCAGGAAGTCCACCTGGTTGTAGGACGGGACCACGATCGTGATCGCGGGCAGCTGCGGGCCGATCATTCAGAGGCCAATCTGGTCAAGACACCGCCGTCGACGACATATGTCTGTCCCGTCACGAACGAGGACCCCTCGGAGTCACCCAGATACTCCACCAGGCGGGCCACCTCGTCGCCAACGCCAACCCGGCCTAGTGGTGTGCCGGCCTCGAGCTTCGCTCGGCTCTCCTTCACTCCACCGCCTCGACCGACCAAGCCCGTTCGGAGCATCTCGGTGTCGATCGCCCCCGGTAGGACAGCATTCACTCGCACTCCCATCGGAGCGAGATCTAGGGCCGAGGCTCGAGTCATTCCAACGAGTGCCGACTTGCTCGCTGCGTATACCGCCATCCCGGGGCTGGTGGCCAGAGCGTGCACGGATGAGATGTTCACGACCGCTCCTGAACAACGACCAAGCGCCGTGGCAAGCGCCCGGGTCGCAACAAAGGGGGCGAACGTGTTGACTGCGAATGTATTCTCGAGTGCTTCATTCGAGAAGTTCTCGATAGTCTCCACTATCTGAACCCCAGCGTTGTTCACCAGCAGGTTGAGACCTGCCTCACCCATTAGGTCCGCCAACGACCCATCGAGTTCCCGCCAATTTGCAAGGTCGAATGAAACGAATCGTGCACAGCTATCGGGTCCCGACTTTGCTCGGTCGATCCCGATCACTGACCAGCCAGACGCATGGAGGCGTCGAGCGACCGCTTCACCGATCCCACCACACACGCCTGTTACTAGTGCTGTTCTCATCCGTCTAACCTGCCAGATTGTTCAGGAGGTTCGCCACGGCGCAGGCGCTCGTGCGCAGCACCGCTTCTCGGGTGTTCGAGCCGTTGTGCGATCCGAGGATCACCTGCTCCATATCCCGCAACGGGCTGGCGAGCGCGAGGGGCTCCTCCTCGAACACGT
Source organism: uncultured Acidimicrobiaceae bacterium (assembly GCA_964498565.1). Classification (GTDB taxonomy): domain Bacteria; phylum Actinomycetota; class Acidimicrobiia; order Acidimicrobiales; family Salinilacustritrichaceae; genus Salinilacustrithrix. The sequence goes on along the minus strand of CAZCJT010000114.1, from coordinate 4,055 downwards.
CGAGGGCGGCGCCCCCGACCTTGCCCGACTGGAGGGCATCGATCAGGGAGAGCTCCTCGATGACGGGTCCTCGAGCCGTGTTGACCACGAGCACCCCGTCCCGGGCCCTGGCGAACGCTGCCGCGTCGACCATCCCGCGCGTCTGCTCGGTCAGCGGGCAGTTGAGCGCGATCGCGTCGCTCCGTTCGACCAGCACCTCGAAAGACACAACCTCGGCTCCGAGTGCCGCCGCCTGCTCGGCGGCGTCAGTGCTCGGATCGGCACCGCACACGAGCATCCCCATGGCGACGCCGCGTCGCACCGTTGCCCGGCCGATGCCACCGAGCCCGACCACGCCGAGGGTGCGCCCCGCGAGCGAACGGCCCTCGATCTTGCGCCAGTCGCCTGAGCGCACAGCCCGGTCGATGAGGTGGAGACCTCGGCTGAGCATGATGAGGTAGCCGATGGTCACGTCGGCGACCTCGTCGTCGAACATGTTCGGCGTGTTAGTGACCAGGATCCCCAGCTCCCGGGCCGCCTCTCGATCGATCGAGTCGAGCCCCACCCCCCACTTCGAGATGACCCGTAGGCTGGTTCCACGTTCGAGAACCGCTCGCGTGAACATGTCGTCACCAGCGATCACTCCGTCATAGACGTCAATGATGTGCTCGAGCTCAGCGGCGGACAGCTGCTGTCCCGAGATCACCGGGAGATCCGCTTCTACCCCGGCCGCATCGAAGAGCGGCCGGAATGACTCGAAGCAGCGCTGCATTTGCACGCAGCTCACGAGGGCTCGGGTCATCCCTCTCCCGCCATACGAGCCTGCAAGAACTCCGCGACCACGAAGTCGATCTCGTCGTCGATGTCCCAAGCCTCAACGCGATCGATCTCGAACATCATCGGCGTCTTCCCGATGCGCGTACCGCATGAAGTGAGCGAATCGGCGGTGAAGACATAGAGGTTCGAGTTCTCCTCGTAGATCGGCGGCAGGTCCTGGGTGCGCAGCAGCACCACCGGATCATGGTTCACCGCCGTCCGCTCGTCCCACCACAAGCGAGTCGCGAGCCGAGTCACCGAAAACAGGGAGTCCACTTCAGGACTTGCCGTGAGGAACTGCGCAAGGGCTTGAGCCACCGTCTCGGACCGGAGCAGTGGGTTCGTGCTGTGCGTCTGCAGGTAGACGTCAGCGGGACAGACGCTGATGGCGTGGAGTAGGACCTCGTTCATCGGTGTCTCGCCCGCGCGCAGGTGCGCAGGCCGCTCGATGACCCGCACCCGATCAGGGAAGACCTCCTGGACCTGTTCGGTAATGAGCGCGCTATCGGTATCGATCACTATCTCGTCGATCAACTTGACCCCGAGCAGCGTCCGCACGATGTGGTGGAAGAGCGGCTGCCCGTTGAATACGCGGTAGTTCTTGCCCGGCACACGCTCGCTGGCGTGCCGCATCGGGACGATTGCGGCGATCCGACTCGCTTGGTCACCGGTCCGAGCGTGGCCCCGCAGCGCGTTCTTCTCAGTCACCGACGTTCTCTGTCTTCGAGTAGTCGATCCGTCGACCGATCTGCTCGTCTGCAGCCTCGGCCGCCAGGTCGGTACGCGGGTAATAGAAGCGGCGCTTGAGCTCGCTGGACGCCTCGCCCTCCTGGGCGAACCCCTGGTAGGCGCCAATGAACTGGGCCGAATGGAAGGCAGGGATGCTGGCGAGATTGCGGAGCACCACGCGCTCGCGGGCGGCAGCACGGTAGTCGGACAGGGTGTGGGTGAGACCCAGCCGAATGGCCTCGACCCAGCCCAACCGGTGCTCTTCAAAGATCCGCTTGTGCGCGATCGCCTCCCGCCGATACCGGTTCCTCAAACGGGACCAGTTCTCCTGGTGCACGTGCACGACCATGGCTTCGGCCACGTACGACAGGACATAGCCCTTGTCAAGTGCCCTCCGCGACCAATGTAAGTCTTCCAATCCGGTGAGATCCTCGTCGTAGCGCAGGGTCTCCCACAGGATTCTGCGGATCGCTGCGTTCGCGTTGTTGCAGAACGCGTCCGCCTGAATCTCGACCGACTGGACCGGGAACCAACGGAGGAGGAGCTGGTGCTCAGAAAACCTCGTGCGCTCATCTCCGACCTGTCGGCCATAGGTGAGCGCGACCTGCTCGTTGGTGAACGGCGCAACCAGGCGCTCAAGCCATGTGTCATGTGTCGGATACACGTGCGCACTGGCCATCACGATGACGTCCGACTCGACCAACGAGCACCCGAGGTTGAGCGCCCGGCCGAACGAGAAGTCCTCCGGAGCGATCTGGCAGATCTTCACACCGAACCGGGAGGCAATCTCGACCGTGGCGTCGGTCGATCCGGAGTCAACTAGCACGATCTCCTCCGGCGGTCGGGTCTGATGGGCGATACCTGTGAGCAGCCGGCCGATGTGCTGCTCCTCGTTGAAGCTCCGGATCACGACGCCGACGGTCGGTGCACGGTTCTGGCGATCAGGCACGCAATGCCCCCGTCGGCCCGGGCGCGATGTCGGACGCACCGGAGCGAGACCGACGAAGCTCGATGAGGGACAGTAGAACCAAGGCGGCCGATCCCGTGACGGCAGCTGTCGCGCCGACCGCTCCACCTCGCACAGCGATCGTTGAGAAGAGCGCTGCGATGCCTGCTAACGGGAGCACCGGGCGAGCCAACGCGGGAACATCGATCCCGTCCATGGCGCCGGCTCGGTGCGCTGCCCGCAAGACCAGACCGAGGAGCACGAGATAACCCGCTGCCGTATCAACCGCTGCCGCGATCAGCCCGAAGCGGGGCACAAGCAGGACGTTCAAACTCAGGTTCACCGTCGCCCCCGCAAGAGAGTAGAGCCAAACCCCTCTCGTCTTCCCGTGGGCAACGGTAAGCAGGTTCATCGGGATGTAGTAGAGCCCGAGCAGCACCGAACCGAGTGCTACCCAGGGGACCAGTTCCGCGGCGTCAGCGTATGCCTCGGGAAGTGCCAAATTGACCACCGACGCGCCAAGCACTGCGGTAAGTCCGCAAAGGCCAAAGATCAGAATCGCCTGTTGCCGGACGATCGGTTGGAGGTGCGAGTGGTCGGATTCGTGCACAGCTTCCCCATAGCGAGGCATGTACGCGCGGCTGAGTTCCGTAACGAGCAGCGCGGACACGAGGGCGATTTGTGAGGCAAGACCGTAGATTCCCACGAGCGCCGGCGTCGAATAGGCTGCGACGACCAGTCGGTCCGACAGGCTGAGGCCCCAGTGGGATGCCTGGTGAGGCACCAGCGGCAGTCCGACCCGAAGGCCTGCGGCAACTTGGGCTCGTCGTGCGCGTCGGAGGGAGAGGTGCTGGCGCTGCCAGACAAGACCTAGTGCGAGGGCGAATACGGCGGCGCCGAGGTCAGCCAGTATCCAACCCGGTACCCCACGGTCCTCAATTAGCACAAGCCACGCTCGTAGGGTGGTGTTGACAACGGTGTACCCGAGAATCATCGTGGCGTACGAACCGAAGCGCTCCTGCGCCCGAAGGATGGTGTGCGTAGCCATAGTGCCCGCGACGAAGGTCCCAGCGGTGATGAGGTAGAGAGCTAACTGGCCGGGATCCATTGTGAACAGCGACGGAAGCCGCCACGCTAGGGCGCCGAGGACAGCCCCGGCGACCAGCGGGCCGACGAAAAGTGCGGTGACGAGGCTCGCCAATTGGCTCGACCGATCGGCATCCGTCTCCGGAGCGAACATCGCTCGAAAGAGGGGCAGCTCGAGGCCACCGGGAATAGCGACCGTGACGAGCCCGTACACCGTGAGAAGCACGGCGATTCGTCCATACTCTTCCGGTGTGAGCGCCCTAGCGAACAGCGGGAGCATGAGGAAGGTCGTGCCGCGTTGCACGGCGGCGATCGCCAAGTAGGCCACCGCACCGCGTCGCGAGTCGCGTCCTGCCATTCGGTGCTCAGCCGCTCTAGGAGCTTCGGGGCATCTGCGTTGATGCGGTCACGGCGGCGACAGTAGTGGGAGGTCGGAGCGGACGGGAGGTTGTCCCGAGCGTCGTGGAACTTGATGGGTGGTCCTCCACCTCGGCGAGGC
>CAZCJT010000113.1:0-7580 GCA_964498565.1 uncultured Acidimicrobiaceae bacterium | reverse complement strand
CCGGGGCAGTCCTTCGGCGTGCGCTCGCGGCCCTGGGGTGGGCGGGTGTGCGGGACGGCGATGAGGCCTTCGCCGCGGCCGCCACGACGGGGGCGCAGCCGCACCATCTGGCGGCAGTGGGTGCACAGGCCGAGGGGATCGGCCTTCTGCTCAGCGAGGCGCGCCCGCTCCTGGACGTACCGGGTCCAGTCGGCGTCCGGGATGCGCGAGGTCCAGCCCAGCCAGGCCTCGCATCGGATGACCGCCTGGTGGGGGCCCTGCTCATCGACCGTGCCGCGGACGATGGTGCCGCAGGACTGGCACATGACATGGTCCTCGCGGACCAGGTCGGCGGGGACCTGCAGCTCAGCCTCCACCGGAGTCCACCGGCCCGCACAGGCAGCCCCCCTCGTCGACGCCGCAGCTCGGACAGACCCACCCATCCTCGGCTTCGAGACAGGCCGAGCACAGGTCGCCGATCTGCTCCGGGTCCGCCACCCAGGAGCAGGGCGGATCGCAAGCCGTGAGGTCGGTGCACCCGCAGCTCCGGCAGTGGGCGATCCCGTAGACGTCGAAGGCCACTTCGAGGCGGCCGGCGACGTTCCCGATCTCCTCGAGCTCGTACTCAGCCTGCAGGCGGAGTGTCCGCTCGTCCGCGAGCTGCTGGTCGAGCTCGTCCACCCGGAGCGCGTGCCGGATCGCCAGGCGGGTGACATCCGGGTGCGGATCTGTCGGTGAGGTCCTGTCGTGCAGCCGCAGCACCAGCGGCGACGTCGGGAAGAACGCCATCAGGGGATGAGCCACCGCGTTGTGGACGAGCCAGCGCCAGTCAGCCACCGCGCACCTCGGGCCTGACCAGGTGAAGGGGGACCGCCGCCGGCACAGGCTCGGGCCCGGCGGAGGCCACCAGCGCCACCTCCAGGCCGAGGAGGCTCCCGGCGTGGCGCAGGGCCTCGGGCGCGCCCTGGAGGATCGCGACGTAGCCCGTCATGTGCACCTGGGTCACCGTCAATCGCGGCCCGATGGGGGCGAGCACCAGACCCATCGCCCGGATCCGGTCGGCGGGGGTGCCCACCGTAGGAGCGCCAGCGGCGTCCAGGGCGTCGTGGGCCGCCTGGGCCAGGGCGGCCAAGGTGTTCCCCTCTTCTTCGAGCTCGCCCGCGTAGCGCCGCCAGGGCGTGCCCTCGGGGCGGTAGGCCAGGCTCTTGAGCTGGGCGATCGCGGCGGGGAGGTCCTCGACGTCGGGGCCCTGGGGGCGACCCTCCGACGCGAGCAGGCCGCGGATGTCGGCGAGGATGTCGTGAGCGCCGGCCGGCTCCGTGGGTAGCGTCGGGGCGGCAGGCTGGATGGGCGGGTGAGGGCGCCCGCCCGGCAGCGCGAGCCGCTCGAACAGCCCGGGTATCCGCCTGGACCGCTGGTAGTCGCGCCCGCACAGGCCGCGCTGGCCGCCGTATTCGCCGACCTTCCGGCCCCACCGGCGGCCGCAACCGGGCCACCGACAGAAACCCTCGCCGATGTCCTGGGGGGCGAGGTCGGGCGCGGGGTCGTGGGGACGATCTACGGGGGGCATGGCGGACTCCTGGTGAGGGATGCCGCCCTCGGAACGAGCCGCAGGCTGGGGCTCGCTCGACGGGGGCGGCGCGACTTCGGCGCCGGGGGACAACGCCGTCGCAGGGGAGACCCGCCCATCGTCCCTATGGGTGATGGGCGGGGCGACGGTCCGGGGCCGGGGGACATTCGCTGGGGGCTTGGGGCGCCGCGCACGGGCCTGCTGGGCCTTCAGCTCGCGTTCGGCCTCGTCCGGATCCTGGACAGCGCGCGTCGTCGCAGTCGTGGTCGTCGCAGTCGGCCGCGGCGCCGGACCTCGGAGGAAGGGCGCACCCATCGGTGAGTCGACCTTTGGCGTCCCGGCCGTCGCAGTCCGCGCTGGTGGCGTGAGCAGCCCCTCGGCCTTCGCCTCGGCCAGATGGCGCGTGCACAGCCGTGCGGCTTCGGGGGCCCGCCGCCCAGGCGCATAGACCTGGACGGCCTGGCCGAGCTCGCCACAGAGGTCGCAGCCGATCACGAGGCCTCCCGGCGCTGGCGCCACCACACGAGGTTCGCGTCGATCCGGTCCTCGCCACGCTCCCTCACCACGCCGAGCAGCTCGTCGGTGGGGAGCTGATGGTGGTCCCAGGCACGCGCCTGGGGATCGAGCCACCAGCACGCCCAGTCGTCGAGGCCGGCGTGCCAGGTCATCGACGGCCCACCCAGTTCGGGGGCGGTCACGGAGACGGCCTCGCCAGCGCGCAGGACCTCGCGCCCGCACCAGGCGCAGCGGGGGAGATGGCGCGCCATCACCCTTCTGGCGGCTCATGCCGACCTCCGCGCCCGGGCGGGCCAGGTCGCGTCCATCCAAGCGCCGATGTGCCCCGGCCAGGCGCCGACGATCCGCGACGCCACCGCGCCGAGCGACTCGTCCGTGCCGGGCAGGCCGAGGACGCTGGGCCCGTAGACCAGTTCCCAGGAGCTGACCGCCGGGAGGACGATCCGCAGCCCCTGGCGGATGTCGGCCTCGTCGACGTCGAGGGTCAAATCCGTGCAGTCCCACCGGGAGGACAGGCGCAGCGCGACCGCGTCCCGGGGCAGGCACAGGCGGCTGTGCTCGTCGATTGGCATGACCCACAGCTCGCGCCGAAGGTCCGTGGGGATCGTCCAGGGCTTCATGCCTCGCTCCCGAAGACCACCGGGGGCAGCCCCAGCTCCGCGACGACCTGGCGCTCCTCCTCACGCCAGGCCCGCTCGCACGCCAGGCACCGAATGCCCTCCCGACCGCAGCCCCAGCACCGTGTGGTCCGCCGGAGCAGCCACCAGGTGCGCGCGGTCCGCAGCGTCCAGCCCACCGCGTCGAGCGCGTGGGGGATGCGGCCTGCAGGCGGGGACGTGACCGCCAGCAGGAAGCCCTCGCCGTGGAGCTCGACCTGGCCACGATGATCCAGGCGCAGGCGCCACGCTCCACTCCCGATGGGGAACTCAGCGAGGCATCGGGCGCGCTCCCGGGCCTCGACCTGTCGCGCGATGACGAGGAGGGCAGGGTGGGGGCGAGGCGCGGCCTCGATGAGGGTGAGTTGGACGATCACCAGTCCACCCCGGCGCCCTTGGCCCGGCGCCCGGCCCACCACCCGTCGGCCGCCCGCTTGAGGGCCTCATCGTTCTCGCGGCTGAGACGGGCGTCTCCGGTCCGGGCCAGCACGACGACGCGGGCCGTGTTGCGCGACTCGGCCAGGCGATCCCGCGTCGCCGCGGCGTAGGCCTGCCTGCCCGTGGAGACCGCGAGGTCGTAGTGATCGAGAATCGCCGTGGCGTGCACCAGCGCGTCGAGCTCGGCCCGGCTCGGAGTCACGGGCCACCCCAGGTCAGCTCGGCGAGCCAGCCCGCCAGGTAGATCGAGGAGATGACGCCGACGAAACCGAGGGCGTCCAGCATGACGCGGAGGTGGAGGAGCAGGCGGCTACCCACGGCGCGCCTCGAGCTCGGCGGCCAGTTCGGCGACATCGTCGATGGACTCGCACCCGGTGAGGCCGACCACCGCGGCCGCGACGGCCTGGGCGGTCGGTCCCACCAGGGTCACGCGGACCGCGACCTGGGCGGCGAGGTCCGCGTCGGAGGTCGGAGGCATGCCATCCTCCGCGCGGCTCTCGGCCATCTCCGCGGCGACCAGGTCCAGCGCGGGCTGGGGACCCTCTTCGTCGGTCGCGGTGCAGCTCAGGCAGCCGTCGCGGACGTCGACTACGATCCAGAGGGAGTGGATGACAGCGAGCGGCCCGGGCGGCGCCGCCATGTACCGGCCCTCGAAGGTCTCCACGTCGAGGACTTCGAGGCTGCGATCTGGGTGGCGGACCACATAGTCGCCGGTGGCCAGCGCGACGCCCACGTCGTCGTCGGCGCTGCTGTAGAGGATCGGGGTGCGCGTCTCACCGCCGAGGGAGGACGAGACCTGCACGCCGAGGTGGCCACGCGGGTCATCCTCGGCGTCTTCGACGTCGAGGATGGTGTCCTCGCAGAGGCGGGTCACCCACTCGAAGGCCCAGCGGGCCAGGAGCTGGTGGAAGGGGCCGTCGTAGACGCCGTCCCAGCGGACGGCCTCGACCTTGCGGGGACGGGTAGTGAAGGTGCGGGAGGGGGAGAGGCTGGACACGTTATGTGTCTACCACGATCGTCCAGCAGGACACAAGACGTGTCTACAAACCTTGACCCCGATTTTACAGCTCGCCAGCCGGTGCGCGCGCTACTGTACGGCCGTTCAGTCCCGGCCGGCACGCCGGGCAGGAGGTCCGGATGGCCAGGGGCGAGCTGGTGCGGCTGTGCGTGCAGGAAGACGGGGAGCGGGGGCGGCTCCTCGCCCGGGCGGTGGTGGCGCTGGAAAGGTTGCCGTTCTGGAGTCTCCGGCGGCGTGTAGCGGAGCTCGAAGCGGTCGACGTCGGAGCGGTCCATACGGCGCGTGCTACGGTTTCGGCATGATGCGCGCCTGGTAGTCCTGGCCGGCATTCCGAAGGTACCCTCAACGATGTCGGGCCGAAGGCCACCCAACCGGCGCATCGCGCCCTGCACCTCGACCAGGTCGGGATGCCGGCGCATCTCCATCTCGACGGCACGGCGCTCGATCTCGCGCAGGACCGGGTCGGCGTCGATCTCCTCCCCCACCTCCCCATGGGCTGAGGCTCAGGCCCCGTCCGCCCGTTCCTCCCGCTCCCCCGCCAGCCGTCCCAGTTCCGCCATCATCTCCTTCGTCGACTGCGGGAGCCTCGGCATCCCCGCCGCGACCTGGATCAGGATCCGGAGGTCGTCCTCCTCCAGGCCGGCCGCCACCTCCGCGAGCTCGACCTCCACCGCTCGCCGTTCGACCAGGCGGACCTCGAGCTCGACGCCGCAGGCCCGGGCCCAAACGACCAGGTAGTCGAAGGGTGCTTCCCGGAGCCCTTGCTCGTAGTTCCCCACGGCACCTCTGGACACGCCCAACGCTTCCGCCAGTTCCCCTTGGGAGAGTCGGGACGCCATTCGCGCCTGCCGTAACTGCCGTACCAATTCAGCGTACTGCACGACTCGCCTCTACCCGGATCGCCACATGACACCTTGCGTGGCGACACACTCTGTGGTACCGATGAAACGATGCGTGTCTTCGGTGAAGTGCTGCGTACCCGCCGGGAAGAACTCGGCCTCGGGCGACGAGCGCTTCTGGGGCGCGCGATGGAACGTGCGCCCAGCGTGCGCGGCCTCCAACCCTATGCGTTGCTGCGCTGGGAGCGGGGCGAGGCCCGCCCCGACGCGGGCCAGCTCGCCGCCCTTGGCGCGGCGCTCGGGTGGAGCGACGAGGAGATCGGTGCCGCGGCGCGTCTGGCCGCCGAGCTCGACCCCGAGAGCGGCCCCGACGCCGAAGGCGAGGCGGCGTGACCACCCTACTTCTTCTTCGGGACCTCGATGTTGTCGACGATCGGCAAGCCGGTCTTCACCGCCTTCTCCACGTGGGCCTGGTCCAGGATCGGAATGCAGGTCACGGTGAGGTAGCTCCCATAGGTCTCCTCCCTGCAGGACAGGACCGTGGCGTCGAGCACGCGAGGGGCGAGGACGGTCCCATAGGTCACCGTCTGCTCCCAGCTCGTCGACAGGACGTAGAAGCTTCCCGGGGAACCGCCACCGGCGATGGAGTCGATCGTCGACCAGTGGGCGGTCATGGTGGTCGCGCAGGCCAGCAGCCATCCGAGCATCGACACCTCCGTCTCCAAGCCTACCGCGCCCCGGCCCTGCCGGGATCCCCATCAACTCCTCAGCTTCTGCGTTTCTACTCACAACGCAGGGATTGTCGGCGGGGCTCGGGGCGCGCTTTCTCATGGTCGGTCCCGTGCAGTGTCGCCCGGGGGCCCGCCATGTTCCATGCCCGGCGTTGGCAGGGCGTCATGTCGAGGTGCACGTGAAGGTCACGCTGGAGCCCACTTCCCAGCTCACGGTGCTGAACGGCGTCCCCTGCCGGGTGTGGGTGGCGGTGGCCGAGGCGGATGTCCCCGAAGACGAGGTCGCCTTCTTCGAGGCCGACCTGCAGGCGTGCGCGGCGCCCACGGTGCGCTGGCCGGCCCGGATGGTGGTGTAGATGCTGCTCCACCTGCTCGCAGCGATGGCGATGCCGCATCACGAGCCGGCGCCACGCCAGACCGGCATCCGCACGCGGGGTCCGCGATGACCGAGCGCGAACTCGCTCTCCACCAGTCGGCGATCCTTCACCGCTGCGCGGCGAAGTCGGAGCCGCACGTGTCCGACCGCCGGATCGCGGTGGTCGCTGGCGTCGACCCCTCCGAGGTCTCCCACTGGCGGTACGGGCGGCGCGAGATCCGCCTGCCCCAACTCGTGCGCCTTGTCGAGGCCTTCGGCGCCGAGGTTCTCGTCGACGTCGTCGAGCTGGGCGGCGCCCGGCTGACCCACCTGGTCCCTTCGGACCCCGTCCCTTTCCAGGAGGGCGCGCGTCGGATCGCAGTGCTGGGGAGCGAGTACGTCAACGCGGTGCTCTCCGCGCTGGGGGACGGTCGCATCAACCGAGAGGAACTCGCGTCGATCCGCAATGCCCGCCAGAACCTGCAGCGCGTGCTGGACGAGTTGGAGACCACGCCGTGGCGGGTCGGCGGGGGGTGTTCGTGACGATCTACGAAGCCACTGTCCTCGCGCTGCGCCGCCAGCTCGCGACCCGCGGCCTCCACCTGACCACCGGCACGACCCGCCACGGGGTGATGTGGTACGCGGTGGACCCCGAGGACGGCCAGGTGGTGGTGGCCTCGTCGAAGGCGTGCCAGGTCCAGGCCCTCCAGGAGATGCTGTCCATCCTGGGGGTCATCGACCACCTGGCCGCCGAGCACGCGGCCGTTCACGGCGGCTGGAACGCCGAGACGGCGGAGGCCTGATGGACCGCCCGCTCCTCATCCTGGACCAGGTCGGGACGCTGCTGCGTCGGAAGCGGGAGACCTCATCTCCGGCCCGGGTGATCGGGGCGATGGCCTACCCGGGCTCCTGGCTGCTGCCGCTCCTGTGGCGGACGGGGCCCGACCTCCACCCCGAGCGCCGCGACCTGCTGGACGTCCGCCAGGGCCTCATCGATCCGAAGACCTACTTCGAGCGGGGCGCGATTCGCTGGTCGCGCCTGCGCCACGCGGGTCTCCTCGGCCCTGGCCAGCTCACGGGCTACGACCCGCGCCGCTACCATGATCGGGCGGTGCTCCACCGCAGCGCGGCGGCGCGTGTCCGGGATGGCGACCTGGTCGGCTGCACCTGCGCCAGGCCGGGCTCCTCTCGCCGGCGCCACCCCTGCCACCTCGAAGAAGTAGCGCCCCACCTGGTGCGGGCGGGGTGGGACGTCCATCTCTACGACCGGCGCCTCACGCTGAGCGGCAAAGGCGGGATGGTGGTCTACGCCGAGCACGGGGACCTGACCTATCGCCCGCCCTCCGCCGTGCTCAGCGCCTGGCCGCCTGTCCCCGTGCCCCGCCGCGCACCGCTGGACGAGGAGGTCGCGTGGTAGTCGGCATCGACCCGGGCGCGTCCGCCGTGGTGGCGCTCGTCGATCGCGCGGGTGCTGGCCG
>CAZCJT010000112.1:0-7632 GCA_964498565.1 uncultured Acidimicrobiaceae bacterium | reverse complement strand
GGCCACGCCGGGCGGCTTGTACAGGCCGGCGCCCCGGAGGGCCTCGGTGGCCGCCGCGACCTGGCGGGCCAGCCGGGTGCCGACGCCGGGGACCCGGACGCCGACGATGGCGACCTCGCGCTCGAAGTCGGGGTGCTCGACCCAGTGGTAGAGGCAGCGGCGCTTCAGCGCGTCGTGGACGTCGCGCGTCCGGTTCGATGTGATGACCACCAACGGCGGTTCGGTGGCGCGGAAGGTCCCGAGCTCGGGGACGGTGACCGTGTAGTCGGACAGCACCTCGAGGAGGAACGCCTCGAACTCGTCGTCGGCCCGGTCCACCTCGTCGATGAGCAGCACCGGCGGGGGCCCCGACCGTGGCGTCACCGCCTGGAGGAGCGGGCGCCGCACCAGGAACCGCTCGTGGTACAGCTCGTCCTCGAGCTGGTCGACGCTGGCCTCGCCGGCGACGCCCGCAGCCTCGGCGGCGCGCAGGTGGAGCAGCTGGCGCGAGTAGTCCCACTCGTAGACCGCCTGGCTCACGTCCAGGCCCTCGTAGCACTGGAGGCGCAGGAGCTCGCCGCCGGTCCAGCGCGACAGCACCTTGGCCACCTCGGTCTTGCCCACCCCGGCGTCGCCCTCGAGGAGGAGCGGGCGCCGCAGCCGGAGGCCCAGGAACACCGCCGTGGCCAGGCCGGTGTCGGGCAGGTAGTCGTGGGCCTCGAGTGCGACGGCGACGTCGGCGGCATCTCGCACGTCAGCGGGCGATGGGACGGACGGGTGCACGAACGCAGGCTACGGTCCGGCGACCGCACCACGAGGGGGCCCCATGGGACTGCGACACGTCGTCACGCTCACCTTCCAGGACGACACCACCGACGAGCAGGTCGAGGAGATCGTCGAGGCGCTCCGCCTCCTGCCCTCCCAGATCGACGCGCTGCGGGGCTACGTCGTGGGCCGGGACGCCGGCCTCGCCGACGGGAACGCCAGCCTGGCCATCGTCGCCGACTTCGACTCCGTGCAGGACTACGAGGTGTACCGCGACCACCCGGCGCACCAGGCCGTGATCACCCAGCTCATCGTCCCCGTCATCGCGAGTCGCAGCGCCGTGCAGCACCACAGCTGAGGACCCGGCCGTGGACACGATCCCCTTCATCTCCCGCCCCGACGACGTCACCCCGGCGTGGCTCACCACCGTGCTCACGGCCGCCGGCGTCACGAGCGGCTGCACCGTCGTCGACGTGCAGGCCCGCTCGGTCGGCACCGGGCAGGTCGGCGACAGCGTCCGCTTCACCCTCACGTGGGACCGAGCCGACGCCGGCCCCGCCACCGTGGTCGGCAAGTTCCCCACCGACGACGAGACGAGCCGGGCCACGGCGACCGCCGTGCGGACCTACGAGGTCGAGACGCGCTTCTACCAGCAGCTCCGCAGCCGGGTGGACATCGCCGCGCCCGTGCCGTACTACGCCCAGATCGACATGGCGACCCACGACTTCGCCATCCTCATGAACGACCTGGCACCGGCCGAGCAGGGTGACCAGATCGCCGGGTGCGGCGCCGACGACGCCGCCATCGCGGTCGAGGAGGCGGCCAAGCTGCACGCACCGCTGTGGGACGACAGCACGCTGGCCGGCCACGGCTGGATGAACCGCAACTCCCCGGGGGCGATGCGCGGCCTGGTCGACATGGTGTGGCCCGGCTTCGTCGAGCGCTACGACGGCCGCATCGATCCCGAGGTGGTCGACGCCGGCAGCGTGCTGGTCGAGCGGCTGGAGTCGTACCTGTCGTGGCGCCCGGAGCAGCTCACCGCCGTCCACGGCGACTTCCGCCTCGACAACATGCTGTTCGACCCCTCCCCCGGCGGCGTGCCGATGACCACGGTCGACTGGCAGACGGTCAGCCACGGCGCTGGCGTCCAGGACGTGTCGTACTTCCTCGGCACCGGCCTCGAGCCGGACCTCCGGGCCGACGTGGAGCGGGACCTGGTCAAGGAGTACCTGGCCACGCTGCGGGCCGGCGGCGTGAAGGACCTGTCCTTCGAGGCGTGCTGGGACCAGTACCGCCGCTACGCCTTCGCCGGGTTCGTGATGGCGATGATCTCCTCGATGATCGTCGGCCAGACCGACCGGGGCGACGAGATGTTCATGGCCATGGCCAACCGGTCCGGGCGCATGGCCCTCGACCTCGACACCCTCTCGATGCTGTAGACCCCGTTCGCTGGTCCGGGATCGACCGAATCAGGTCGATCTCGGACCGGTGAAGGCTCAGGCGGGGTCGAGCGGGAGCGTGGACTCGGACGGGACGTCGTCCAGGAGCAGCACGTCGACGTCCCCGCCCGGCCGGATGCCGTCGCCGTCGGGCAGCACGGCCAGTGCGTTGGCGGCCGCCATCGCCCCGAGCTGGTGGCTGCCCTGGCCGCCGGCGCTCACGGCGTGGACCCGGCCGTCGGCACCGTGACGGGCGACCACCCGGGCGAAGTGGGTCTTGGCGTCCGGGCCACGGCCGAAGCCGTCGTCGGCGACGGCCCGCACGACGGGTCGGTCGATGTCGCGGTGGCCCATGGCCTGGCGCAGCGCGGGTCGGCCCAGCAGCTCGAACGACACCATCGACGACACCGGGTTGCCGGGGAAGCCGAACACCGGGATGCCGTCGACCAGGCCGAATGCGAACGGCTTGGCCGGCTTGATGGCGATCTGCATCCAGCGCATGTCACCGATGCGGTCGAGCACCACCTTGACGAGATCGATGTCGCCCATCGACACGCCCCCGCTGGTCAGCACCGCATCGCAGCCCGCGACACCCCGCCGGATCGCGTCGGTGATGGCCTCCTCGGTGTCGGGCGCGATGCCGAGGTCGACCACGTCGCAGCCGGCGCCGGCGGCCAGCGCCAGCAGCGTCCGCCGGTTCGAGTCCCGGATGTGACCCGGCGCCAGCGGCTGGCTGCCCTCGACCAGCTCGTCACCCGTCGACACCACACCCACCCGCAAGCGGGGATGGGCGAGGACCGACTCCACCCCGAGGCTGCAGAGCACACCGAGGTGGGCGGCGGAGAGCACCTCGCCGGCCGAGAGCACCAGGGCGCCGACGTCGAGGTCGTCGCCGGCGGGCCGGACGTGGTTGCCGGACGGCACCTCCACCTCCACCCGGACGTGGCCGGCGTCGACGAGCGTGGTGCGCTCGACCATGACGACGGCATCGGCGCCGGCCGGGATCGGCGCGCCCGTGAAGATGCGGCTGGCCTGCCCCGGCCCGACCTCGGCGGTGGGGGCGTGCCCGGCGGCGATCGTCTCGAGGATCTCGAGCACCACCGGGGCACCGACCGTGTCGGTGGCCCGCACGGCGAACCCGTCCATCGCCGTGTTGGCGAAGGGCGGGACGCGCTCGGCCGCCACCACGTCCTCGGCCAGGACCAGGCCGAGGGCGTCGACGACCGGCGTGGCGGCCGGCCGGCCGGGTGGGACCCGATCGAGCACGTGACGCCGGGCGGCACCGAGGGAGAGCACGTCAGCCCGTGGTGTGGGTGCGGATGAACGTGACGGCCTGGTCGAGGGCCCGGCGGGCCTCGGGCACCAGCGGCACCTGCGTCTGGAAGATGTGCCAGAGCTCGTCGTGCACGATGAGCTCGGCCTCCACCCCGGCCTGCGTGGCCCGCTCGACGACGCGGCGGGCATCGTCCTCGAGGACCTCGGCCGAGGTGGCCTGGACGTGGAGGGGCGGCAGGCCCGAGAGGTCGGCGAAGAGGGGCGAGATGCCGGGGTCGGAGGGATCACCGGCACCGACGTAGGCGTCGCGCCAGCTCGTGAAGAGGGCGGGGTCGAGCATGAGCTCGGTGGCCCGGTTGCGCTCCATGGACCCTCCCGAGAAGGTCAGGTCGAGCCAGGGCGAGAGCAGCACGGCGGCGGCGGGGAGGGGCAACCCCTCGTCGCGGGCCCGGACCAGGGTGGCCAGCACGGCGTTGCCGCCGGCGGACTCGCCGACGAGCGCGAGGCTCTCGACCGAGACCTCGTCGGACACGGCGCGGTACGCGGCCAGGCAGTCGTCGATCGCCGCCGGGTACGGGTGCTCGGGCGCCAAGCGGTAGTCGACGGAGGTGATGGTGGCGTCGGCCTGGAGCGCCAGCTCCGAGAGGTAGCCCACGAAGCCGCGCGTGGTGCCCACGACGAACCCGCCGCCGTGGACGTGCAGCAGGTGTCGGCGCCGCGCCGGGCCCTTGGGCGTGACCCGCGTGACCGGCACGCCACCGACCTGGAGGTCGACCACGTCGACTCGCCGGTTGGGCAGGCCCATCGGCCGGGACAGCTTGGCCCGCTGCTCCGCTGGTGACAGGTCGGCGCTCGGCATGACCTTGGGGATGATCCGTTGGAGGAGGCGGGCGCGCATGCTCAGCGACATGTGGCGGAGCGTAGCGACGCCGGTCGGCGCCGCCCTCCGTGCTCAGGTGCGCTCGAACCAGGTGGCCCGGGCCCGGGCCAGGACGGTGCCGTCGGCGGTGGCGAGGGCCGTGCCGGCGAACAGCTTCCGCCCGTCCCGGTCGATCTGCCACCCGGTCACGACGTGGTCGACCCCGACGTGCGCCGGCGCGGTCTGCTCGAAGGTGATCCGTCCGAGCAGCCCGGCGAAGGTGCCCCGTGCGATGAAGGCCATGGCCCCGGGGCAGTCGAGCGCGGCGAGGACCCACTGCGGGTCGACGGTGCCGTCGGCGGCCGCCATGGCCGGGGTGGGGCGCCACACCGCGGCCACCTGCTCCTGGCCGTCCACCTCCAGCGGGCCGACGGCGATGCCGAGGCCCTCGTCGTCGTCCCGGGCGAGGCCGCACCCGAGGCAGATGGGGTGGACCCCGATCTCGTTCCAGTACGACGGCGAGCCGGCCTCGGCGGCGCGGGCCGCGTCGATGCCGGGGACAGGCGGCACGTCGAGGTCGAGCACGGCCGGCTCGGCCTCGGCGACGAGCTCGCCGTCGTGGGACAGGACGACGGTCCCGTCGTCGGACACCTCGATGGTGAGGTCGACGCCGACGGGCGTCGCCCGCCGGAGCGTCACCTGGACGGCGCCGTCGACGTGGCGGGCGAAGATGCCGGCGACGTACCCGCCGTGGCCCATGCCCGGCGGGCCGACGAAGTGCTTGGGGACCACGACGGTGCTCACGGGGCTCCAGGCAAGCAGCCCCAGCGCCGACGAGGCGAAACCGCCCTCGCCCTGTGGGGCTTCGACCGGCAGTCGGCGGCCAGGGATCGGATCATCGACGGCCTTGCAACTCACCGAGGCAGCCGGTGAGCTCTGGTTCGGCGCCTCGGAGTTCAAGGGCAAGCAGAACGCGTCCTCGGCCGGCGCCTCCAGGGCGTCGTGGGCAACCGGGGCAGCGTGTTCCGCTGGGGCGACGCTGACGACCGGGATCGATCTTCGCGAGCGAACCCTCAGGCGGTCGCCGCCCTCGACGACACGACGCGCGCGGCGATCTCGTCGAGGTGAACCTCCCACGTGCCGCAGCACCCACCCCAGATGTCGACGTGCGGGTAGCGCGCGGCGAGGTCTCCCATGAGGGAGGCCAGCGCAGGTGGGTCGCCGCTCTCGAGGTGGCCGAGCGTGCAGAGTGCGATCTTGTCCATCATCGCCGCGTTCGGCCGCAGCAGGCGGACCCGCTCGAACCACGGTCCTGGCTCGAGCGCCGGCTCGAACTCGTGGGGGTGCGAGCAGTTGATGCCGTAGAAGGCGGGCCGCTCGGATCCGGCTTCGGCGTCGATGGACTCGATCGCCTCCCGCAGGCTCGGACCCGAGTGGAGGCGGCTGGAGCTGTCGAGTGTGAAGGAGACGCAGAGCGGCAGACCGACCTCGGCCGCGGCACGGGCGAGCCCGACCGCCTCCGGCACGTTGTTGAACGTCATCGCCTCGACCAGGTCCACGTCGGCCCGAGCCAGCGTGGCCATCTGCACGGAGTGGTACGCCTGAGCCTCGTCGGCCGTGATGTCGCGGTCTGCAGCGTAGGCATCGCCGCGCGGGCCCACGATCCCGACGATGCGGGCCGCCGGCACCTGGTCCACGAACGGCTCGGCGACGTCGCGGAGGAAGTCGATGGACCGCAGCTGCAGATCGGCGAGAGCTGCGGGCGAGTAGCCGAGCAGCTCGCCCCAGTCAGGGCTCGCCCTGTAGTCGAGGCCACCCATCAGCGGGGTGAATCCGTGGCGGGAGGCGACCTCGAGGTACCGGGTGTACATGCCCCGCAGCTCGGCGACGGCGCGGGGATCGTCCAGCAGGGGGAAGAGCGCGAACTCCGGCAGCTCGAAGCCGTACTTGTACATCAGCTCCGTCTCCTGGCCACCCTCCGCCAGGTACAGGACGCCCGCCTGCTGGTCCGGGAACGACTTGCCCACTCTCGCCTCCACGCGCCGGAGCCGGCGAGCCCGGCCCTTCGCCGGCGGATCCTGCCACGTCGTCCGCTCCCGCATCGCCGCGATCCGACCGTGCCAGCGATCAGTCGAGGGTGGCCACGAACCCTTTGAGGTACTCCCGGAAGGCGGGACCGAGGTCGTCGCGCATGCAGGCGATCTCGACGGTGGCCTTCAGGTAGTCGAGGGGCTTGCCGCAGTCGTAGCGGCCCTCCCGGAACGAGTACCCGGTGACGGGCTGCGTCTGGTTCAGCAGGCCGATGGCGTCGGTGATCTGGATCTCGCCGCCGACGCCGGGTTTCGTCTCACGGATCGCCTCGAAGATCTCCGGCGTGAAGACGTAGCGGCCGATGACGGCCAGGTTCGATGGGGCCTCGTCCGGGGCGGGCTTCTCGACGATCCGCTCGAACCCGTACAGGTTGTCCCGGATCGGGATGGGGTCGATGCAGCCGTAGCTGGAGATCTCGTCGGGCTCGACCTCGAGCAGCGCGATGACGGACCCCTGCTGGTCCTCGTGGGTCTGGATCATGCCGGTGAGCAGGGCGCCGCCGTCGACCTGCACGTCGTCGCCCAGCAGCACGGCGAAGGGCTCACCGCCGACGTGGCGCTCGGCGATCCCGATGGCGTGACCGAGCCCGAGGGCCACACCCTGGCGGATGAAGTGGATGTCGCACATCTCGGCCAGGCCCCGCACCATCTCCAGCTCGGCGGTCTTGCCCTTGGCCTCCAGTGCGGCCTCGAGCCCCATCAGCCGGTCGAAGTGGTCACCGATCGAGGACTTGCCGCTGCTGTCGATGATCAGGACGTCCTCGATGCCGGCGGCCACGCACTCCTCGACGATGTACTGGATCGTCGGCTTGTCGACCACCGGCACCATCTCCTTCGGAATGGCCTTGGAGGCGGGGAGGAAGCGGGTGCCGAGGCCGGCGGCGGGGATCACGGCGGTGCGCACGGAGGTCATCGGCCCTTCCTAGCCGACCCCCTGCGGGTTCATGCCTGCTCCTCCGGCGCGCGGTCGCCCCGCGGCCACAGCGGATCGCTGCCGTCGAGCAGGCGCCCGATGTTGCTGCGGTGGCGCACCACGACGACGAGACCGATCGCGGCGGCGACCGCGACCTCGACGGCCCGTTGGCCGAGTACGGCGACCACCACGGGCAGCAGGATGGCGAGGGTGATGGAACCGACGGCCGCCTTGCCCGTGCCCTTCACGAGCACGGCGAACAGCACGGCGAGGGGCAGGATGGCCAACGGCGCGCAGACGACCGCCACACCC
>CAZCJT010000111.1:0-7658 GCA_964498565.1 uncultured Acidimicrobiaceae bacterium | reverse complement strand
GGGACCTACGAGCTGTTCCGGTACCACTACGCGCCCAACAACAAGGACCCCGAGCGTGGTGCGGCCCGGGGCGTGCTCGGGTCGCTGCTGCAGCTGGTGGAGGCGGGCGCCACCCACGTCGGCGTGGCCACCGACCACGTCATCGAGAGCTTCCGCAACGAGCTGTGGCCCACCTACAAGGACGGGTCCGGCGTCGACCCGGTCCTGAAGGCGCAGTTCACGCCGCTGGAGGAGCTGCTCGACGCGGCCGGCTTCGCCGTGTGGCCCCAGGTCGAGTTCGAGGCCGACGACGGGCTGGCCGCCGGCGCCGTGCTGGCGGCCGGTGACGAGCGGGTCGACCGGGTGGTGGTGTGCACGCCGGACAAGGACATGGCGCAGCTCGTCGGGGGCAAGGTCTGGCAGTGGGACCGCCGGCAGGACAAGTGGTTCGATGGGGCCGGCGTGCAGGAGAAGTTCGGCGTGCTGCCCGAGTCGATCCCCGACTGGCTGGCCCTCGTCGGTGACTCGGCCGACGGGTTCCCCGGGCTGCCCGGCTGGGGCGCTAAGTCGGCGGCCGCGGTGCTGGCCCGCTACGTGCACATCGAGGACATCCCGCCGGCCGCCGGGCAGTGGGACATCACGGTCCGCAGCGGGGCGAAGCTGGCCCGAGCGCTGCAGGACCACCTCGACGAGGCGCTGCTGTTCCGCACGTTGGCCACCCTGCAGGCCGACGCACCGGTGTCCCCATCGGTGGACGACATGGCCTGGCGCGGACCTCGCCCGGGCTTCGCCGAGGTGGCGGCCCGTCTCGACGCCGAGCACCTCGTCGAGCGGGTCCACCGGTTGGCGTCGCGATGACCGGAGGCGGCGGGGCCGACCCTGGGCACGGTCTCAGCCGGCGGGCGGTGGGGCGATCGTCCGGATGAGCGCCTCCTGGGTCATGGATGCGACGAGCCGGCCGTCACGGTCGTGGAACAGACCCCGGGCCAACCCACGGGAGTTGTTGTTCGACACGGCGTGGAGGTCGTAGAACAGCCACTCGTCCATCCGGACGGGGCGGTGGAACCAGACTGCATGGTCGAGGCTCGCCCCCATGAACCCCTCCCAGCTCGGTGAAGGGACCGGTGGGCGGGCGGCGAGCACCACGGCCATGTCCGACGCGAAGGTGAGGGCGCTGGCGTGGACGGCAGGGTCCTCGGGCAGCTCGGCGCTGCACCGCATCCAGACGCGGCGGGTGGACCGGTAGCTGCCGTCGGGCTCCGGCTCGGTCGGTCCCAGCTCGTGCATCTCGAAGGGCAGGAACAGCGAGGGGCGCTCCGCCATCTCGCCGAACACGCCGGCCACCCGGGCGGTCTCGTCCTCGGGACCCGGGGTGCCGGGGGGCAGCGCCAGCTGGTAGTCGGCGTCGCCTTCCTCCCAGCGGTGGAACGACGCATCCATCGTGAAGATGGCCTCACCGTCCTGGACCGCGGTCACCCGCCGCGTCGTGAACGACCGCCCGTCGCGGATCCGCTCCACCGAGTAGATGATCGGCTGGCCGGTGCGCCCCGCCCGCACGAAGTACGAGTGGAAGGAGTGGATGGCGTGGTCGGTCTCGACGGTGTCGATCGCCGCCCGCAGCGACTGGGCGGCGACGAGGCCGCCGAACACCCGACCGCCAGGCCAGGTGTCGGGGTTCGCACCCCGGAACAGATCTCGGTCGAGCGCTTCGGGATGCAGGAGGTCCAGCAAGGACGCTGCTGGCTGCGCTGATGGGTCGCCGGGCTGCTCCACGCCGGCAAGCGTAGGGACCGCGCCGGGCCGCGGCCTCAACCGGTGAGGACGTCGCCGAATCCCATCGGCGGCACCACGTCCAGCTGGTCGTAGGTGCACTGGTGGGGCTGCTTGTCGGGTCGCCACCGCACGAAGCGGGTGGTGCCGCGGAACCGACCCGCCGTCATGATCGTGTAGCCCACCTCGATCACCCGCTCGGTGCGCAGCGGGACCCACGACTGGTCGCGCTGGCTGTTCCAGCGGTTGGGGGCGCCGGGCATCTGCCCCGACTCGTGGGCGTCGGCTTCGTACCAGGTGCTCCACGGGTGGTCGCCGAACTCGTCCGAGTCCAGGTCGATGACCAGGGGCGCCAGCTCGTCGACGAGCTCGGCTCGGCGCTTGGCGGTGAACGATGCCGACACGCCGACGTGGCGGAGCTCGCCCGGGTCGTCGACCGTGCCGGCGTGGATGCCGAGCAGGATCGAGCCCACGCCCTTGCCATCCTTGTGCCAGCGGAAGCCGGCGGCCACGCAGTCGGCGGTGCGCTGGTGCTTGACCTTGCGCAGGATCCGCTTGTCGGGCTGATAGGTGCTCTCGGGATCCTTGGCGATGAGCCCGTCGAGGCCGGCGCCCTCGACCCGCCGGAACCACTCCGTGGCGACGTCGCGATCCGTGGTGATCGGGGTCAGGTGCACCTGGCCGCCGGAGCGCACCGACCGCTCGAGCAGCGCCCGGCGCTCGCGAAACGGCAGCTCGAGCAGGGCCCGGTCGTCGAGGGCGACGATGTCGAAGGCGACGAAGGCGGCGGGGGTCTGCTCGGCGAGCATCGTCACCCGGGACTCGGCCGGGTGGATGCGCTGGCCCAGCGCGTCGAAGTCGAGCCGGTCCCCCACGGCGACGACGATCTCGCCGTCGACCACGCACCGCTCGGGCAGCGCGGCCCGGAGCGGATCGAGCAGCTCGGGGAAGTACCGGGTGAGGGGCCGCTCGTTCCGGCTGCCGAGCTGCACCTCGTCTCCGTCGCGGAAGACCAAGCACCGGAACCCGTCCCACTTCGGCTCGAACATCCAGTCACCCGTGGGGATGCCGTCGTTCGGCTTGGCCAGCATCGGCTTCAGCGGGAAGGCCACCGGGAGGTCCATCGACCCGACGATACGGGCACGAGGTCGGTTCCTCCCCCGGTGCACCCGCGGTGCACCGTGGCGCACGACCGAAGGGGGTCCCATGTCCATCGACCACGGCTGACCGCGGCGGCGCACGGGACCGTCGGAGTCCGTGGCGCCGGTGGATCTGCTCCGCCTGCGGGGGCGCCACTAGTTTCCTCGGCCATGGCCGAGCACCCCATGTCCGAGCGCATCGCCGACCTCGAGGAGAAGAAGGCCGAGGCCAGCCAGCCCGGTTCCGAGCGGTCGATCGCCCGCCAGCAGGAGCGGGGCAAGATGCTGGCCCGGGAGCGCATCGACTACCTCCTCGACGAGGGCAGCTTCCACGAGATCGACATGCTCGCCCGCCGCCCGATGGAGTCCTCGTTCGACGAGCGGCCCTACGGCGACGGCGTCATCTGCGGCTGGGGCACGGTCGACGGCAGGAAGGTCTTCGTCTTCAGCCAGGACTTCACCGTCTACGGCGGCGCGCTGGGCGAGGTGTTCGCCAACAAGATCCACAAGCTGATGGACATGGCGCTCAAGGTGGGTGCGCCCCTGGTCGGCCTCAACGACGGCGCCGGCGCCCGCATCCAGGAGGGCGTCGTCTCGCTCGACTCCTACGGCGGCATCTTCTACCGGAACGTCAAAGCCTCGGGCGTGACGCCGCAGATCAGCGTGATCATGGGCCCCTGCGCCGGCGGCGCGGTCTACTCCCCGGCCATGACCGACTTCGTGTTCATGGTCGAGGACACCAGCTACATGTTCATCACCGGCCCCGACGTCGTGAAGACGGTCACCGGCGAGGACGTCACCCAGCAGGAGCTCGGCGGCGCCGACGCTCACTCGCAGAAGTCGGGGGTGTGCCAGTTCACCGGTGCCGACGACCGGGCGGTGCTGGACGACGTCAAGTACCTGCTCTCGTTCCTCCCGGCCAACAACCTCGAGATCCCGCCCGTCCTGGACACGGGCGACGACCCCGAGCGCCAGTGCGACTCCCTGCGCGACCTCGTGCCCACCAACCCGAACCAGCCCTACGACATGAAGGCGGTCATCGCCGAGGTCGTCGACGACGGCGACTACTTCGAGTACGCCGCCGCGTGGGCCCCCCAGATCACCTGCGGCTTCGCCCGCATGGCCGGCCGGCCCGTCGGCATCGTCGGCAACCAGCCCATGGCGATGGCCGGCGTGCTCGACATCGAGTCCTCCGAGAAGGCGGCGCGGTTCGTGCGCACGTGCGACTCGTTCAACATCCCGCTCCTCACCTTCGTCGACGTCCCCGGCTTCATGCCCGGCGTCGACCAGGAGCACGGCGGCATCATCCGCCACGGCGCCAAGCTGCTCTACGCCTACTGCGAGTCCACGGTCCCCCGGATCCAGATCATCACCCGCAAGGCCTACGGCGGCGCCTACGTGGTCATGAACTCCCGCTCGATCGGGGCCGACTACGCCATCGCCTGGCCGTCCGCCGAGCTGGCCGTCATGGGCGCCGCCGGCGCCGTCGAGATCGTGAACCGGCGCGAGATCGTCGAGGCCGACGACCCTGATGCCAAGAAGGCCGAGCTCGTCGACGAGTACTCCGAGAAGTTCCTCAACCCCTACGCCGCAGCCGACCGGGGGTACGTCGACGACGTGATCGACCCCGCCGACACGCGCCGCAAGGTCAACGCCGCCCTGGACATGCTCGAGTCCAAGCGCGAGGAGCTCCCGGCGCGCAAGCACGGCAACGTGCCGCTGTAGGCACCCGGGGGTCCGGGTGCGGTCCGGCCCCGCTGGCGTCGCTCGGTGGCACCCCGAGTAACTTCGCCTCCGTGCAGATCCAGCCCGCACCCACCGATGAGGAGGCCGTGGCCATCGCCGCCGCCATCGAGGTCGCCTGGCCGCGGACCGGCGCCGAGCCGGACACCGGGCGCCAGAACCGGTGGCGCTTCTCGGGCCGCTGGTGGAGCCAACCGATCCCCCTCCGCCGCAACCGCCCCTGGTAGCAGCCGGCGTGGCTCCGGAGATCACAACGGTCGGGCCCGACCTGGTCGTCGTCCACGACGGGGGCGTCGCACGCCGCTACGACGGGCTGCGGCCGGGAGTGGAGCACGACCTCGACGGCACGTCGGTGCGCACGATGGACGATCCCGGCGGCGAGCTCCTGGCCCGGTTCGCCACCGTCAACGACGTGCACTTCGGCGAGACCCGCTGCGGTGTCGTCGAGGGCCACGAGGACGAGATCGGCCCCGTCCTCACCGCCGAGCCAGGAGCGCCGCCGTACCCGGTGACGATGAACGAGGCCGCCGTGGCCGAGATGCTGGCCGCCGACGTCGACGCCGTGTTCGTGAAGGGTGACCTCACCAGCGCCGGCACCGAGGACGAGTACGCCGCCTTCCTCGCCACCTACGAGGGCGCGTTCGGTGCGCGCCTCACCCACGTGCGCGGCAACCACGACGCGTACCTCGGTCAGGACTACGCCGCCTGGCCCCTCCAGCGGGTGGACCTGCCCGGCGCCACGGTGGTGCTCCTCGACACGACCGTGCCGCGACGGTCCTCCGGCGGGCTCATCGGGGACCAGCTCCACGAGCTCGACGCGATCGCCGCCGACGCCGACCGCCCGGTCGTCGTGCTCGGCCACCACCACGTGTGGGACCCGAGCTCGGCGGACCGATCCGACACGTACTTCGGGATGCACCCGGACTGGTCCGAGCGCCTGGTCGATCTCGCCGCTCGACGGTCGAGCATCGTTGGCTACTTCGCCGGCCACACCCACCGGAACCGGGTCCGCCGCTTCGCCGAGACCGGGGGCATGCCGTGGGCCGAGGTGGCCTGCGTGAAGGACTACCCCGGCGCCTGGGCCGAGTACCGGGTGCACGAGGGCGGGATCATCCAGCTTCACCACCGCATCTCCTCGCCGGAGGCCCTGGCGTGGACGGAGCGCACCCGACACATGTACAACGGGATGTACGCCGGGTACGCGTTCGGGACGCTCGCCGACCGCTGCTTCGTGCTCGGCCGATGACCGCCCCGCTCCCCCTCGCCGACCTGCGGGTCATCGACGCCTCGACCGTGCTCGCCGGTCCGTCCTGCGCCCGCTACCTCGCCGACTTCGGCGCCGACGTGATCAAGGTCGAGCGGCCCGGCAGCGGTGACGGCACCCGGGCCATGTTCCGACGCGACCCGGCCGACGACGTCACCTACTTCTGGAAGCTGCTCGGACGGGGCAAGCGCGCCATCGTCCTCGACCTCAAGTCCGACGAGGGCCGCCGGCGCATGCTCGACCTGTGCGCATCAGCCGACGTGCTGGTCGAGAACTTCCGGCCCGGCACCCTCGAGCGGCTGCGCCTCGGCCCCGAGGTCCTCCACGAGCGCAACCCCGATCTGGTGATCACCCGGGTCACCGGCTTCGGCCAGGACGGGCCCTACGCCGGGCGGGCCGGCTTCGCCACGCTGGCCGAGGCGATGTCCGGCTTGGCGTCGCTGTCGGGCGAGCCCGCCGGCCCCCCGCTCCTGCCGCCCATCGCCCTCACCGACGAGGTCACCGGGCTCACCGCCGCCTTCGCCACCATGGTCGCCGTCCACTCGGGCGTCGGGCAGGTGGTCGACGTGAACCTGCTCGAGTCGCTGCTCCAGATCATGGGGCCGCTCGTGTCGGCCGCGGCGGGGGGGGGGGGGGGGCAGCCCCGCCTCGGGTCCGGCGTGCCCTACACCGTGCCGCGGGGCACGTGGCAGTGCCGCGACGGCGGCTGGGTTGCCGTATCCACGTCGGCCGAATCCGTCGCCCGCCGGGTGCTGGCGCTGGTGGGCCTGGGCGACGACGAGTCCCTGCGGTCCTTCGACGGCCGGGTCGCGGCCCGGGAGAGGATCGACGCCCGGATGGCGGAGTGGATCGGCGAGCGCACCCGCGACGAGGTGCTTGCCGCCTTCGCCGAGGCCGAGGCCGCGTGCGCGCCCGTGTACTCCATGAACGAGGTGCTGGCCGACCCGCACGTGCAGGCCCGAGGCTCGGTGGCCGAGATCGACGGCACGCCGATGCAGGGCCTCGTCGCCCGCCTCTCTGCCACACCGGGGCGGATCCGCTGGGCGGGACGCCCGCTCGGCGCCGACACCGACGAGGTGCTGGCCGAGCTCGACGAGCGCACCGACCCCACCTGATCCTGAGCCGCAGGGGTGGCGCGTCAGGTGGTCCCGGCGACCTCGATGCGGTCCGTCGCCCAGTCCCGCGCCGCCACCAGCGCCTCCCGGGCCTTGGCCTCCAGCTCCTCGGGCTCGAGGCCATGGGCGGGGTAGGCCGCCACGCCGGCCCGGAACCGCCGTGCACGCCCGCCCTCGGTGAGGTTGCGTCGGACCCGCTCGGCCGTCCACACCGCACCGTCCTCGCCGGTGTCCTCCAGCAGCAGCACGTAGGCGTGCTCCTCCAGGTGGCCCGACACGTCGGCCTCCCGAAGCGTGCGTCGCAGCACGGCGGCCACCACGTCGGTCGGGACCGGTGCGCCGACGGCACCGCCCGGACCGGTCTCGTGGGCCTCGAAGCACACGACCGCCAGCGGCCGCAGCGCCCGACGGGCGACCGCCATGCGTCCTCGCAGCGTCGTCAGCACGAACTCGGCGGCGAGCAGGCCGCCACCCCCCGGTGGTGGTCCCGACTCGAACAGCTCTCGCAGGGGATCGATGTCGGCGTCGTCGAGGTCGTCGGCGCGGAGGTCGGGCGCCGAGGGCGGCCCGGATGCCGCGGGCGGGTCCGTCTCGGGGTCCTCCACCAGGACGAGCACGGCCACCAGCGCGCTGGCCACGCCGGCGACG
>CAZCJT010000110.1:0-7828 GCA_964498565.1 uncultured Acidimicrobiaceae bacterium | reverse complement strand
CACCAGCCGCTGGACCAGCACGGCCATGGGCTGACCGGCGCCGGAGGCGACCACCCGGGCGTAGGCCTGGGCGAAGTCGTCCCAGCCGGCCACGTCCACGACGCTGTCGAAGATGCCGGCCATGGAGCTGGCGGCGAGGTCCTCGCCCGGCGCCGACGACCGCACGACGAGGGGCACCGTGCCACCGGCGGACAGCTCGGCCCAGGCCGACCGCACCTCGTCAGGTGGTGAGCCTGGGTGGGCGTCGACCAGGGGGACCGGCACCACGAAGCCGTCTACGACCGGCAGGTGCCGGCACCGGGCGAGGGCCAGGTTCGCCGCCTTGGCGCCGACGACGGCGGGGTCGATGTCGCCCGGATCCGCCAACCACCGGAGCGCGGCCGGGGACGAGGTCGCCGGCGCCGTCGCAGGATCCCCGGTCCTGACCCGCATCGCGATTCCACCTCCGGGCCACCCGCAGGGACGGGCGGCACCGCAGATCATCCATCCGGGACCGGACCGGCGTCACCGGAGTTGTCGGAATGTCACCAGATCGCCATGTCCACGTGCGGACGTGGGGCGGGCCGGGTGCGCTCAGGAGGACGAGCGCTTGGTGGCCTTCTTGGCCGCCTTCTTCGTCTTCTTGGCGGCCTTCTCGGGGGCGGCAGCCTCGGCGGTGGGCGCTGCCTTCTTCGCGGCGGCCTTCTTGGCCGACGCCTTCTTCGCCCCCGCCTTCTTGGCGGCGGCCTGCTTCGGTGCGGCCGACTTGGCGGGCGGCGGGGCCGTCGGCTCCTCCGGCGTGGTCACGACCGAGTCGGCGCCGCCGAAGTCGTTGCCGACGTAGCTGTCGGCGCTCCAGTCGTTCTCCCAGCGGTCCTCGCCCAGGTGGTACCGGAACCGGTACGACCGGCTCGGCTCGAGCGACACGGTCGTCGACCAGCACCCATCACCCTGCCTGGACATCGGGTCAGCCGTCTCGGACCAGTCGTTGAACTCCCCGACCACGGCGGCCTGCTCGATGTCGAGCTCGGCGGGGAGGTCGAAGGTGACGTCGAACCGTCCGGTCTTGGCGTTCCAGTTCTTGGTGAGCACGTGATCCCTTCCAGGCAGAGGGCGCTGCAGCTCGCGCCGTTGTACCCCCAGTACCCGCCAGGGTCCAGGGACAGAAGACCGCACGGGCCCGCAACGCTGCATGACATCGCCCTCACGTCGCTGTGGCGGGGCCTGTGAGGTGCCGCTCACCCGTACGGCCCCGCTGCGCGGCGCCCGTCGAACGAGCGTCACGGCCGGGCAACCGGTGGGCAACAGCGCGGCGTCACGGTGGGCCACGTGATCGAAGCCACCCCCAACTCCCGTCCCCGACTGGTCGTGGTGGGCCACGGCATGGTCGGCCACCGCCTGCTGGAGGAGCTGGTCGCCCAGGGCGTCCACCGCCACTGGGCGATCACCGTCTTCGGCGAGGAGCCGGTGGTGGCCTACGACCGGGTGCGCCTCTCGGCCGTGTTCGACGGCGCCGCGCCCAACGACCTGTCGATGGTGGCGCCCGGCTTCGCCGCCGACCACGGCATCGACGTCGTGGTCGACGAGGAGGTGGTGGCTGTCGACCGCGCCGGTCGCACGGTCACGACGCGGTCCGGCCGGGTGGCGCCCTACGACCACCTCGTCCTCGCCACCGGTTCGGCCCCGTTCGTGCCGCCGGTGCCGGGCGCCGACCGGGCCGGGACCTTCGTCTACCGGACGCTCGACGACCTCGCCGCCATCCGGGCCCACGCCGAGCAACCGTGGGTCCGGACCGGCGTGGTGGTGGGCGGTGGCCTGCTCGGGCTGGAGGCGGCGAACGCCCTGCGGCTCCTCGGCCTCGAGACCCACGTCGTGGAGATGGCGCCTCGGCTGATGCCCGCGCAGCTCGACGAGGGCGCCGCGGCGCTGCTGCGGCGCGAGGTGGAGCAGCTCGGCATCCGCATCCACACCGGCGTGCGGACCCGGGCCCTCACCGGTGACGACCCCGACGATGAGCGGGCGAGCGTGTGCACCCTGGACCGGGAGGACGAAGCGCCGATCCCCGCCGACATGGTGGTGTTCTCCGCCGGCATCCGGCCCCGCGACCAGCTGGCTCGTGACGCCGGCCTCGAGGTGGGCGAGCGCGGCGGCGTGGTGGTCGACGCCCAGCTGGCCACGTCCGACCCGAGGGTCTCCGCCATCGGCGAGGTGGCGTCGGTCGACGGCCGTTGCCTCGGCCTGGTGGCTCCGGGCTACGACATGGCCCGCGTGCTGGCCGCCCGGCTGGCCGGCACCCCCCAGGCGGGCGGGTTCACCACGCCGGACCTGTCCACCAAGCTCAAGCTGCTCGGCATCGACGTGGCCTCCTTCGGTGACGCGTTCGCCGGCTCGTCACCCGACGACGACGTCGACCTGCTCACGTGGTCCGACGCCACCGCCGGCGTCTACAAGCGACTGGCCCGCCGCCGCAGCGACGGCCGGGTCGTCGGCGGGATGCTGGTCGGCGACGCCTCCGACTACCAGCAGCTGCGCCTCATGGCGCTGGGTGAGATGCCCACGCCCGCCGACCTGTCGTCCTGGGTCGCCCCGTCGACCGGTCCTCGCGAGAGCGGCACGCTCCCCGATGGCGCGGCCGTCTGCTCCTGCGAGAACGTCACCGCCGGCGCGCTGCGCTCGGCGATCGCGGACGGTGCCCGCACCGTCGGCGAGCTGAAGGCGTGCACGTCGGCCGGCGCCGGTTGCGCCGGCTGCGTCCCGATGGTCACCGGCCTGCTCAAGGACGAGCTGCGGGCCATGGGCGAGGAGGTCAGCGACGCCCTGTGCGAGCACTTCGCGGTGTCCCGCCAGGCGCTGTTCGACCTGGTCCGCATCCACGGCCATCGCAGCTGGCGCGAGGTGCTCGACGCCCACGGAACCGGCGGCGGCTGCGACGTCTGCCGACCGACCGTCGCGTCGATCCTGGCCAGCCGTTCGAACGGCTACGTGCTCGATCCCGGGCAGGGCGAGGCCCAGGACACCAACGACCACTCGCTGGCCAACATGCAGCGCAACGGGACCTACTCGGTGATCCCCCGGGTGCCGGGCGGCGAGATCACGCCGGCCCAGCTCATCGCCCTCGGCGAGATCGCCGCCGACTTCGGCCTCTACTGCAAGATCACCGGCGGACAGCGCATCGACCTGCTCGGCGCCCGGCTCGAGCAGCTGCCCGCCATCTGGCAGCGGGTGCTCGACGCCGGCATGGAGTCGGGCCACGCCTACGGCAAGGCCCTGCGCACGGTGAAGTCCTGCGTCGGGGAGACGTGGTGCCGCTATGGCGTGCAGGACTCGGTGACCATGGCGATCCGCCTGGAGGAGCGCTACCGGGGCCTCCGCGCGCCGCACAAGCTCAAGCTGGCCGTCAGCGGCTGCACCCGGGAGTGCGCCGAGGCCCAGTCCAAGGACGTCGGCGTGATCGCCACCGACCGGGGCTGGAACCTCTACGTGGCCGGCAACGGCGGCAAGACGCCCCGGCACGCCACGCTCCTGGCCACCGACCTCGACGACGAAGGCTTGGTCCGAGCCATCGACCGGTTCCTCGCCTACTACGTCCGCACCGCCGACCGCCTGCAGCGCACCTCGACCTGGTTCGAGGCGCTGCAGGCGAGCACCGGCGACGCGCTGGCCCACGTCCGCTCCGTAATCTTCGATGACGTCCTCGGCGTGTGCGCCGAGCTCGACGCCGAGATCGCCCGCCACGTCGAGGCCTACGAGTGCGAGTGGGCCGCCACCCTCGCCGACCCGGCCCGGCTGGCCCGGTTCCACAGCTTCGTCAACGCACCCGACGCGGCCGACCCGGAGATCGTCATGGTGAGCGAGCGGGGGCAACCCCGACCGGCCCGCCCCGACGAGCTGGTCGGCGTGGAGAGCCGCACGGCGGTGCGCGTCCGATGACGATCGTCGAGCGCACGCCCGGCACGGCCGTCGCCGTCTGCGCCACCCACCAGCTCGACCTCGAGCGCGGCGTCGCCGCCCTGGTCGACGGCCGCCAGGTCGCCCTGTTCCGGCTGGCCGACGGCTCGATCCACGCCCTCGACCACCGGGACCCGGCGACGGGCGCCAACGTGATCGCCAGAGGGCTGCTGGGCACCACGGCCGAGGGCGAGTGGTTCGTGGCCTCCCCGCTGCACAAGCACCGCTACTCGCTGCTCGACGGACGCTGCCTCACCGATCCCGCGCTGTCGCTGGCCGTCCACCGGGTGCAGGTCCGGGACGGTGTGGTCGAGGTCCGCCTCGCCTCCTCTTCGTGACGCCGAAACGCCCCGGCAACACGCCGCCGCCATCGTCGGCCCGGTGAGGACCCCACCCGCCACCGCCGGACCCCTCACCGGCTTCACGATCGGCGTCACCGCCTGCCGCCGGGCCGACGAGCAGATCGAGCTGCTGGAGCGCAAGGGTGCCACCGTCCTGCACGGGCCGGCCATCCAGACCCACCCGCTGATCGCCGAGGCCGAGCTGGCGGAGGCGACCCGTGCCGTCGTGGCGGACCCGCCCGACTACACGCTGCTGTCGACCGGCATCGGTGTGCGGGCCTGGTTCGAGGCGGCCGAGTCCCTGGACCTCGCCGAGGCGCTCCTCGACGCGCTGGGTCAGTCGTTGGTCATCGTGCGCGGACCCAAGGCCCACGGCGCGGCGGTCACCAACGGGCTCGACGTGCACTGGCAGGCGCCGAACGGCTGGGCCTCGGAGATGGTCGAGCACCTGGCCGGCATCGGCGTGGCCGGCGCCCGGATCGCGGTGCAGCTCGACGGCGCCTCCGGCGCACCCCTCGCCAAGGCGGTGGGGGAGATCGGCGCCGTGCCGGTCGCGGTGCCCGTCTACGAGTGGACGATGCCGACCGACACGACGGCGGCCGAGCGGCTGGTCGAGGCGATGGTGGACGGCCGGGTCGACGGGGTCACGTTCACGGCCCGGCCCCAGGTGGAGAACCTGGCCACGATCGCCGAGCGGATGGGCGTGCTGGACGAGCTGCTCTCCGCCCTCGCCGGCCGGGTGGTCCCCATCTGCGTGGGCCCGGTGTGCGCCTCGGGCATCACCGACCTCGGCCTGCCCGAGCCGGTCCAGCCCGACCGCTACCGCCTCGGGTCGATGGTGCTCGCCGTCGCCGACACCTTCCGCTCCCGGGCGCGCCAGCTCACCCTCGCCGGCATCGACGTCCGCATCCAGGGTCGGGCCGTCGTCCTGCCCGACGACGTCGCCGCGGGGGCCACCGTGCTGCTGACCGACAAGGAGCGCCTGGTGCTCGACGTGCTGGCCGAGCGGCCCGGCGTCGTGTGGTCCAAGCAGGACCTGCTCGCTCGGGTGTGGGACGGCGGCGAGTCCGACCCCCACGTCGTGGAGGTCACCGTGGGGCGGCTGCGCCAGCGGCTCGGCCCGGCCGGCGTGGGCATCGAGACCGTGATCCGGCGCGGCTACCGCCTCACGGACCGGTAGGTGACGATGACCTCTCACCGCCCGTGCGGGTCATGTGCGTGCGCTCCCCGGCGGTGCGACGCCGTCGTGCGAGCAGCGCCCCGTCGCCGTCACGACCGGGGAACCGGGGCGAAAACCTGCGGGTGGACGATGCCGGCATGACCCCACCCCACCCCCCGACCCGCGGCGGTGACGCCGCCTCCCGCATCCGCGACCTCGTGTCCTTCCAGGGCAAGTACCGGATCCTGCACCTGACCTGGTTCGCCTTCTTCCTGACCTTCGTCGTCTGGTTCAACTTCGCCCCGTTCGCCAACACCATCGCCGAGCAGCTGGCCCTCACCGAGGCGCAGAAGAAGACCATCGGCCTCTGCAACGTGGCGCTGACGGTCCCGGCCCGCGTGTTCATCGGGATGGCGCTCGACCGCTGGGGCCCGAGGCGGGTGTACTCGGCGATCCTGCTATTCGCCGTGGTCCCCAACACGGTCTTCGCGTTCGCCACCACGTTCGAGGCGCTGGTCTTCAGCCGCCTCGCCCTGTCCGTCGTCGGCGCCGGGTTCGTCGTCGGCATCCGCATGGTGTCCGAGTGGTTCCCGCCCCGAGAGGTCGGCACGGCCGAGGGCGTCTACGGCGGCTGGGGCAACTTCGGCTCCGCGGCGGCGGCCTTCTCCCTGCCCGTGGTGGCCGGCGTGCTCGGCGGCGCCGACGGCTGGCGCTGGGCCATCTTCACCACGGGCGTGGTGGCGGCGGCGTACGGCCTGGTCTACCTGCGCTCGGTCACCGACACGCCGGAGGGCGTCACCTACGCCAAGCCCCGACGCCAGGGCGCGCTCGAGGTCACGAGCCGGAGCTCGGTCTGGGCACTGGCCGCCCTGACCGTGCCCCTCAACGCCATCCTCGGGGTCATCGCCTGGCGCATCTGGCGCGAGGACGTCATCTCCGACACCGCCTTCGTCGTCACCCTCGTCGCCGTGGCTGCGCTCCTGGCCTTCCAGGAGTGGACCGTCCTGCGGGTGAACCGTCCGGCCCTGCGGGACGAGTACCCGCCCGAGGACCGGTACCCCGTTCGCAACGTGGCGGTCCTGTGCGTCGCCTACTTCGCCACCTTCGGGTCGGAGCTCGCCGTGGTCACCATGCTGCCCGGCTTCTTCGCCGACACCTGGGGGCTGGG
Source organism: uncultured Acidimicrobiaceae bacterium (assembly GCA_964498565.1). Lineage (GTDB taxonomy): Bacteria > Actinomycetota > Acidimicrobiia > Acidimicrobiales > Salinilacustritrichaceae > Salinilacustrithrix. Next base: position 1,233 of record CAZCJT010000110.1, on the reverse strand, counting down.
GCCGGCCGTCGCCGGCGCCGCCGCCTCCGGCTTCGCCTTCATGAACCTGGCCGCCCGACCGGCCGGCGGGCTGCTGTCGGACATCCTCGGCAGTCGGAAGCGAACGCTGTCGACGCTGCTGGTCGGCCTGGTCGTCGGCTACGGCCTCATGTCGCTCCTCGGACCGTCGTGGCCGTGGGCCGCCGCCATCGCCGTGTGCATGGGCTGCTCGTTCTTCGTGCAGTCCGGCGAGGGCGCCGTCTACGCCATCGTTCCGCTGGTCAAGAAGCGGGTGTCGGGCCAGGTCGCCGGCATGGCCGGGGCCATGGGCAACGTCGGGGCGATCTGCTTCCTGACGCTCAACATCATGGTGAGCGAGCGGGTGTTCTTCCTCTGCATCGCCGCCACGGCGCTGGTGGCCGTCGCCTGCTCCCGGTTCCTCGTGGAGCCGGAGAACTCCTTCGGCGCCGAGCTGCTCACCGACGGCCCCGCCGCCGCCGAACCGGTGATCGACCTCGCCGGAGCCGACCCCGCCGACCGCGCCCCGGCGCTCGTGGACTGAGGCGACAGTGACCCCGACCGTGGACCTCCGCACACCCATCGACGACTACCTCGCCCGCCAGCAGGACCTCACGGCCGTCGAGCGCTTCGCGGACCACCACGACCGGGACACCGGGCCCCTCCACGAGCGGTGGTACCGCCAGCTGCTCCCGGCCCAGCCGCCGGGGCCGGGGCAGCAGTACCGCTTCGAGGTCGACATGGACCTGTGCACCTCGTGCAAGTCGTGCGTGTCGGCCTGCCACTCCCTCAACGGCCTCGACGCCGGCGAGTCGTGGCGGTCCGTCGGCGTGGTCGTCGGTGACGGCCCGAGCGGACCCACGCAGCAGACCGTGACGACGGCATGCCACCACTGCGTCGAGCCGGCGTGCCTCGCCGGCTGCCCGGTGGACGCCTACGAGAAGGACCCGATCTCTGGCATCGTCGCCCACCTCGACGACCAGTGCATCGGGTGCTCGTACTGCACGTGGATGTGCCCCTACGACGTGCCCACGTTCAACGAGCGGCTCGGCATCGTCCGCAAGTGCGACATGTGCAGCGATCGCCTCGCCGAAGGGGAGGCGCCGGCGTGCGTGCAGGCGTGCCCGACCGGGGCCATCGCCATCGGCGTGGTGGACGTCGCCGAGCTGCTCGCCGCCACGGACGAGACGTCGGCGCTCGTCCCCGGCGCCCCGGCCTCGTCGCGCACGATCCCGA
>CAZCJT010000109.1:0-7877 GCA_964498565.1 uncultured Acidimicrobiaceae bacterium | reverse complement strand
TGGGCGAGCAGGCCGTCAACGAGTGCCGCGGCATCGGCTCGGGCGGGCGCGTGGAGGTCGGGTACGGGGACCCACCAGGCGCGGGGGTCGGTGCGGAGCCACCGCACGTAGTCCGGGTAGCGGTCCTCGAGCTCGTGGCGCTCGTTCAGGCACAGGACGACGCCGGCGCCGACGCGTCCGATGGCGGCCTCGACATCGGGCCCGATGAGGTGCTTGCCGCACAGCCAGAGCTCGCCACGCAGGCCGGGGACCGGGACCCGGTCGAGGCCACCGTTGCGGGAGCGCTCGCTGTTGCGCCAGGTCGCCCGTCGTCCGGCCGCATCCACACGGCGACGCTACCGTCGGTCACCGGTACGACCAGGGGGCCAGCGATGACGGCAGCGGCCCCGCACGACGCTCCACCGCTACGACTCCGTGCCGGTGCGGGTGGCGCTGCGGTCGCTCAGGCCGGGTCGATGACCGGCGGGTCGCCGAACTGGGGACCCTCGGTGCGGGTGCGCTTCAGCTCCCAGAAGCCGGGAACGCTCACCATGGCGTGGAGGGCATCCCACAGCTGGAGCGAGGTGTCGGTGTCGGGCACCCGGGTGATGACCGGCCCGAAGTAGCCGGCCCGGTTCCCGTCCTTGTCGTCCATGGCGATGATGGGGGTGCCCACGTCGTTGCCGCACAGCGCCAGGCCGGCGTCCATGCGGGTGCGGATCTCTTCGTCCCAGGCATCGTCGTCGAAGGCGGCGGCGTGCGCGACGTCGAGGCCGGCGGCCTGCAGGGCATCGGCGACCTCGAAGCTGCGCTCCTGCTCGTGGTGGATGCGCCGGCCGTACTCCAGGTACAGGCGCTGGACGTCGCCGCCGTCGGCGCGCACAGACTCGAGCACGCGCAGCAGGCGATGGGTGAACCAGACCGGGTCGTGGTACTCGGACCCTGGCTCGGGCTCGTTCTTGAAGAACAAGCTGATCGGTTGCCACGTGATCTGCAGGTCACGGGCCGGTGCCACCTCGTCGACGACCCAACGGGCCGTCACCCAGCACCACGGTCAGATGGGGTCGATCCAGAACTCGATGTCCATGCCGGCAGTCTGCCGGCGGGAACCGCCGTTGCCACCCGGACGGTCCCTAGGTTGCCGCCGTGACCGGAGCCCAGATCGCCGTGGTGCTGGGCGCCAGCCTGGCTGGGGCGCTCGTGAAGTCGGTGACCGGCATGGGCTTGCCGCTGCTGGCCGTGCCGCTCATCACCCTCGCCCTCGGCATCGAGGACGCCGTCGTCATCGTCTCGGCTCCGAACGCCGTGGCCAACGCCGCCCTGTGCTGGCAGGCCCGGGATGGCCGGGCCGAGACGAGGGACCTGCCCGTGCTCGTCTCCACCAGCTTCGCCGGCGCGTTCCTCGGCACGTTCCTCCTCGTGACCCTTCCCGAGGAGCCGCTGCTGATCCTGCTGGCGGCGACCATCGTCGTGTTCGTCGTGAACTACCTGCGCAGCCCGGACCTGCGTCTGCAGCCCAGCACCACCCGCCGGTGGTCGCCCGCGGTGGGCGCCGTGGCCGGCGTGATGCAGGGTGCCCTCGGCGTGTCCGGTCCGGTCGTCGGGGCGTGGATGCACGGCTACCGGTTGCGGTCACAGGCGTACGTGTTCAGCGTGACCATGATCTTCGGCGTCGCCGGAACCGTGCAGCTCCTGCTGCTGGCGGCCAACGGCGAGTACACCGCCGATCGCTCCATGGCGGCCGCCCTCGCGCTCGTCCCGGTGGTCGTCGTCTTGCCCATCGGCATGCGGTGGCGGCGTCGGCTGGGGGGACGCGGGTTCGACCTCGCCGTGCTGGGCGTCCTGCTCCTCTCCGGGGCCGCGCTGGTCGTGCGGGTCCTCGGGTGAGCACGGTTAGGGTCGACGAGGGCGGGCCGGGACCGGCGCGCACGACATCGAGGGAAGGTCACCGACCGATGCACCGACGACTCCTGGCCGTCCTGACCGCCGGCGCGCTCCTGCTGGGCGCGTGCGGCGACGACGACTCCAGCACCGACGACGCGTACGTCGATGCCATGGCCGCCTCCATGCGGCAGGACGAGGACCTGCCCTTCGCGCCGGACGACGTCGACTGCCTGGCCAGGGAGTTCGTCGGCGCCCTCGGAGGTGCCGAGCGGCTGGAGGCCGACGACATCACCCCCGAGGAGCTGCGGGGTGACGGCGGCCTGGAGGAGCTCGGCCTCGAGCTCGGCCGTGACGAGGCCGACGGCATCGCAGCGTCGTTCGGGAGCTGCGAGGTGTCCCTCTCCGAGCTGGTGCTGGCCGAGGCCGGCACCGAGGTGCCGGACGAGGTGCGAGCGTGCGTCGAGGAGAACCTCGACGAAGAGGTGCTGGCCGAGTTCTTCGCCACCGTCCTGGTCGACGAGCAGACCGGCGACGAGCCGCCCGAGGAGCTCCTCGAGCCGCTCATGGCCTGCTTCTGATCGGCGCCCCGCCGAGCTGCTTGCCAGGACGGTCGGCGGCACCTACACAGGGGCGATGGCGCCTGACCACCGACGTGGCCTCCCGATGCAGGGACGAGCCGTCGACGACGTGATCGCCGACCTCGAGTCCAAGCGCGAGCACGACGTGCGCTGGCAGGACGGCCGCACCTTCGGGATGGTCTACGACGGCGGGCCGGGGGTGCACGAGGCCGCCGAGCGGGCCGCCATGCTGTACCTGCACGAGAACGCACTGAACACCAAGGCGTTCCCCTCCCTCGGGCAGATCCAGTCCGAGGTGGTGGGCTGGACCGCCGACCTCCTCCACGGTCCGGACACGGCAGCCGGCTTCCTGACCAGCGGCGGGACCGAGTCGATCCTGTGCGGTGTGAAGGCGGCCCGGGAGCGGGGCCGGAGCGAGCGCGGGATCACCGCGCCGGAGATGGTCGTGGCCGAGAGCGCGCACGCCGCCTTCCACAAGGCCGCGCACCTGTTCGGGATCACGTTGCACACGACCCCCGTGCGCGACGACTGGACCGCGGACGTGGGCGCGATGGCCGCCCACGTGAACGACGACACCGTGCTCGTCGTCGGCTCCGCACCGCAGTACCCCCAGGGCGTGATGGACCCCATCCCCGAGATCGCCGCCCTGGCGGCATCGGTGGGCGCCAACTGCCACGTCGACGCCTGCATGGGCGGCTTCGTGCTGCCCTTCGTCGAGCGGCTCGGCCGCGACGTGGCGCCGTGGGACTTCCGGGTCGACGGGGTCACGTCCATCTCGGCCGACATCCACAAGCTGGGCTACGCGCCCAAGGGTGTGTCCGTGATCCTGCACCGCACCAAGGACCTCCGGGCGTACCAGACCTTCGTCTTCGACGGCTGGCTCGGCGGGTTCTACGCCTCCCCGAACCTGCAGGGCACCCGCTCGGGGCTGCCCATGGCCGCCGCCTGGGCCGTCATGCAGCACCTCGGCGTCGACGGCTACGTGGAGCTGACCCGGCACACCCTGGAGAACGCCGACCGGATGCGAGCCGGGATCCGGGCGATCGAGGGCCTCACCGTGCTGGGCGACGGCGAGTACCACCTCGTCGCGATGGCGGCCGACCCCGCGGTGGACGACCCCATCGACATCTTCGCCGTCGGTGACGCCCTGCAGGCGCGAGGGTGGTTCCACGACCGCCAGGGCCCGCCCGACAACCTCCACTCCACGGTGTCGAACTCGAACACGGGCGTCATCGACGACTACCTCGTCGCCCTCCGCGACGCGGTCGACGAGGTGCGAGGCACAACCGCCGAGGACCGCTCGACCAGCTACGCCACCCTGGAGTGACGGTCGGGCCCGGCAACGCCCGCCGGCGCTGTGGCCGGTCAGCCCTCGACGTCGTCGGGCGGCAGGTCGCCGGTGGCGGCGAGGCGGGGTCGCACCACCTGGCTCCAGACGAACCAGGCGATCAGCCCGCCGATGACCAGGATGACGACGGCTTGGAACAGCCCCACGAAGTCGCCCACCCGCTCCCAGCGCTCGCCGAGCACGGCGCCGGCCGAGATGAGCGCGGTGTTCCACATGGCGCTGCCGATGGCGGTGAGCACGGTGAACCGGAGGAGCGGCATGCGCCGGAACCCCGCCGGCACCGAGACGATCGAGCGGATGAGCGGTACGCAACGGCCGATGAGCACGGCGGCGTCGGCCCGGCGGTCGAACCACGCCTCGGCCCGCTCCAGGTGGTGCTCGCGCACGCTGAACCAGCGCCCGAACCGGACGATGAACGCGCGCAGCCGCTCCGGCCCGATCCCGGCGGCGATGCCGTAGAGGGCCCATGCCCCGACCACCGAACCGGCGGTGGCCGCCAGGACCATGCCGACCAGGTTGGCGTCGCCCCGCCCGGCCACGAACCCGGCCAGCGGGAGGACCACCTCCGACGGGATCGGGGGGAACACGTTCTCGAGCGACACGAGGAACGCGACGCCGAGGTAGCCGAGGGCGTCGATCACGTCGGTGACCCATGTCGTGATGTCGTCCAGCACCGATCCTGCCTCCGTGCGCGCCCGGGACCGGCGAGCGTAGGTGGGCGAGGGGCGGGCACCGCGACTCCCGCGCCGTGACGACCCGAGCGGTACCCCGTCCGCTTGGGCCCACGGCCCCGGTCCGCGCGGCCTAGATTCAGCGTCCATCGGTCGCGCCGGGGACGTGCGACCTCCATCATCTGACAGGAGCTCCGTGGCAACGATGACCCAGATCCCGATCGTGGACTACCTGGTGCTGGGCGACGACCCGCACCTGGAGGCCACCGAGTGCACCTCGTGCGGGGCGCACTTCTTCGACCGCCGCAACGCGTGCGCGTCGTGCTTCGGCACCGACTTCACCAAGGTCGCCGTGTCCACCGAGGGCACCGTCCGGTCGTTCACGATCGTGACGTTCGCCGCGCCCGGTGTGCCGGTGCCCTTCGTCGCCGCCGTCGTCGACGCCGGCGGCATCAGCGTCCGGACCAACATCATCAACGTCGAGCCCGATGACGAGCACGTGAAGCTCGGCATGGAGGTGCGCCTGGCGACCTACTCGCTCGGCACCGACGACGACGGCGTCGAGGCCATCGGCTTCGGCTACGAACCCAAGGCCTGAGGGGGCAACGACATGAGCAGCGACGACATCTACATCCTCGGCATCCACATGACGAAGTTCGGCAAGCACCCGGACAAGGACACGGTCGACCTGGGCGCCGAGGCCGCCATGGCCGCTCTCGCCGACGCCGGCGTGACGATGGCCGACATGGGCATCCTGGCCGCCGGCAACCTGATGAACGCGGCCGCCGGCTTCGGCCAGCAGGTGCAGAAGCAGATCGGCCAGACCGGCATCCCCGTGTTCAACGTGGCCAACGCGTGCGCCACCGGCGCCACCGCGCTGCGCACCGCGATCATGGCCATCAAGGCCGGAGAGTGCGACATGGGCCTCGCCGTCGGCGTCGAGAAGCTCGCCGGCGCCGGTCTCCTCGGCGGTGGCGGCGGCGGGGCGAAGTCGGAGGGGCACAAGTGGGAGCCCTCCGGTCGCTTCGGCGCCGTGGTGGGCGTCGACGGTCGCATCGGCACCGCCGCCATGCCCGGCACCTTCGCCCAGGTCGGCATGGAGTACCTGCACGAGAACGCCTACGGCGGCGAGGCCTTCGAGCTGTTCGCCAAGATCAGCGTGAAGAACCACAAGCACTCCACGCTGAACCCGCTGGCGGCCTACACCAAGGAGATGACCCTCGAGCAGGTGATGGGCGACATCATGATCGCCTACCCGAACACCCGCCCGATGTGCTCGGCCAACTGCGACGGCGGCGCCGCCGCGGTCGTCGTCTCCGGCGCCAAGCTGAAGACGCTCTCCAAGGAGCAGCAGCGCCGGGCCGTGAAGGTGTCGGCGTCGGTGCTCACGTCCGACCCGTGGCAGGAGGCCTGCCAGGTGCTGCCCGACGTGAACACCCTCACCCGGGTGGCCGCCGAGAAGGCCTACGAGCAGGCCGGCGTGGGCCCGGAGGACCTCGACCTCGTCGAGCTCCACGACTGCTTCGCCACGGCCGAGCTCGTCCACTACGACAACCTCAAGCTGTGCGAGCCCGGCGGCGCGGTGGACTTCTTCGAGTCCGGCGCCACCTGGCGTGACGGCAAGACCCCGGTGAACGTGTCCGGCGGCCTCCAGTCCAAGGGCCACCCCATCTCGGCCACGGGCATCGCCAACATCTGGGAGGTGTGCCACCACCTCCGGGGGGAGGCTGGCGACCGCCAGATCGAGGGCGCCAAGGTGGGCCTGGCCCACGTCATCGGCCTCGGCTCCGCCTGCGGCGTCCACATTCTGGAGTCCAGCGCCGCCTGAGCGGCGGGCCCGTGGAGACGACGCGCATCGACCGCTGGCTTTGGGCCGTGCGGATCTACAAGACGCGCTCGGACGCCACCAAGGCGTGCAGCGGCGGTCACGTCGAGCTCGACGGCCGCACGGTGAAGCCGGCGCAGAAGGTGAGGGTCGGCGACCGGGTGACCGCCCGGGCCGGCCCTCGCCAGCGGATCCTCGACGTGGCCCGGGTCATCGACAAGCGGGTCGGGGCGCCGATCGCCGCGGAGTGCTACGTCGACCACAGCCCGCCGCCGCCCGAGCGGCCCCTCCAGGCGCTCTTCGGCGAGCGAGACGCGGGCGCGGGGCGCCCCACGAAGCGGGATCGGCGCCAGCTCGACCGGGAGCTCGGCCGGCGCCGGTAGCGGGGATATGGTGGCGCGATGGCTTCGTTCCACGACCTCGAGATGCGGTCGATCACCGGTGAGCAGATCGACTTCTCCACGTTCCGCGACAAGGTCTGCCTCGTCGTCAACGTGGCCAGTGAGTGAGGGCTGACGCCCCAGTACGCAGGTCTGCGTGCGCTCCAGGAGGACTTCGCCGATCAGGGCTTCACCGTGCTCGCCTTCCCGTGCAACCAGTTCGGCCAGCAGGAGCCGGGCAGCGACGAGGAGATCCTCGAGTTCGCCCGGTCGAGGTACGACGTCAACTTCCCGATGTTCTCCAAGATCGACGTCAACGGGGACTCGGCGTGCGAGCTGTACCGGCTGCTCAAGGACGAGCAGCCGGGGGAGGGTGAGTCCAGCGACATCACCTGGAACTTCGAGAAGTTCCTCGTCGGTCGGGACGGCACCGTCGTGGCCCGCTTCCCACCGATGACGACGCCCGAGGAGATCAGGGACGTGCTGCCGCAGCACCTCTGATCCTGCGGCGGCGCCCGGTACCTCCCATCGGGGGCTCGGCGGGTATGGTGGTGGACGAGCTGGTCGTCCACCGCTTCGGTGCACGGCTCGATCCGGTCGATCGCCACGACCGGAGAAGGTCGCCCTCGCAGCGCGGCAGCTCGTGACCCAACGGGTCGGCTGGCGGTTGGAGCGGGGTGCACGGGGCGGCACGGGTCGTCGGTGCCCGCATCGAACGGAGAACACGATCACCAGCACCACCTTGTCGCCGGAGGCAGTCCCTGCTGCCCTGCCGCGTGACTTCGAGGACATCGTGCAGGCCCACCTCGACGGGCGTGAGACGCCCTGGCAGCGCGCCGTGCTCGACCGCTTTCGCCACGACTGGGTGCGCGTGCTGTACCGGTTCCTCGACCGGGCCGACCGGGTCATCGAGGAGACCCGGCGCAACGTCCGGGGTCCCGAGCGGATGGCGATCATCGAGGACTTCGACCGCGAGGCGTACCGCATCGACGAGGTCCTCACCGAGCTCCTCGGCCCGCCGTCCGAGGACGAGCTCGTGCCCGACGGCAGCCCCCGCAAGGCCAAAGGCCGCCCGGCCCCCGTGGCGGTGGCACCGGTCGAGCCCGGGACCAGCGAGCTGCAGCTCACCTGGGAGCCCGGGTCGATCATCGCCTGGGCCGCCGGGAAGGATGCGCCGGCCGACGACGTCGCCGGCGTCCGCGCCCGCCTGGC
>CAZCJT010000108.1:0-7906 GCA_964498565.1 uncultured Acidimicrobiaceae bacterium | reverse complement strand
GCCCCGCGCCACGAACAGCTGCTCGGCCACGGCCAGCAGCTGGCGCCGCCTCAGGTCGCGGGGCACCCGGCCGTGGGGGTGGGTGCGGACCTCGGCCTCGATGGCCCGCAGCTCGCTCGTGCCCGGGGTCGACGCCACCGGGCGAGGGTAGGACCGCCGTCGGAGCATCCCCCAACCGTGTTGCGAGCCCGTGACGAGCGACCCGATGTCGCCCGACGGCGACGCTCAGGGCGCCAGCGGCTCGTAGTACGTCTCGGGCCCGAGCCGGCGCACCTCGTCCAGCCACGAGGTGCCGTACACCTCGTTGTGGGCCTGGATGAGGTCGCTGGGCTGGCCGTCGGGCGTGGTCACGAAGGTCCACGCCTGGCGCTTGTAGGTCCAGTTCTCCGGGTGCAGCTCGTGGGCCCGCTTGAACCACGCGACCGCGTCGTCGGCGTGTCCGGCCCGGTGGAGGTGCTGGCCCAGCTCGAAGGCGGCGGCCGCCTCCGCGTGCTCACGGGGCCGGGGGCGGGATGCGTCGACGACCTGGTCGGGCGACAGCGCCCAGCGGCTCTCGGCGCCGTTCGCGGCCCAGTCGCGCAGGGCGTCGAGGTACGTGGCCGCGTCGACGTTGAACTTCTGGAGCTCGGTGAGCATCTCGCCGAGGTAGCCCATGTCGGGCGTGACCTCGATCTCGCGGAGCTTGGAGACCTTGACGTGGGCCGGGTGCGACGGGCGCACGATCATCCCGTGCTCATCGATCCACACCGCGTTGGGCACGTTGACGAAGCCGAACCGCTCGGCCGACACGTGGGCCTCGTCGATCAGCGAGGGGTGGTCGGGCGACGCGGCAGAGATGAACGGGCCGGCCGCGGCGAGGCCGCCGGTGTCGAGGGCGACGGTGACGACCTCCACGCCCTGCGGGGCCAGCTCGGTGCGCAGGTCCTGCCACACGGGCAGGTCATCGCGGCACCCTCACCACGAGGCCCAGGCGACCAGCAGCACCTTCTTGCCGTGCAGGGAAGACAGGCGGAAGGGGTTGCCGTCGGCGTCGGGCAGCTCCAGCTCCGGCGCCACCGCGCTCTCGAGCGCCCGGCCCACCACGGTGGACGGGCCGAGCGCGACCAGGCCGTGGGCGTCGTCGCGGAGCACGGGCATGCCCAGCCGCTCGGCGACGACCGCAACGTCGACTCCGTCCTGGGCTCGGGCCTGGTCGGGCAGCGGCACGCATACGTCGCCCCGACAGGCGCCCTGCGGCTTGATCGCCCAGCCGGTGCCGTCCTCGAACGAGTCAGGGTCGGTGATCGTCGAGGTCAGCAGCACGCCGGCACTGTAGGCCCCGCCGGCTGATCGGCGGTCGGCACCCAGCGACACCCCACCGCCACCTGATCGCAACGTGTCCGTCATGTTGTGCCACACTCGGACGAGCCGCCGCACCCACGCGCCAGGCCACGCCGGCGCCCGCACCCTGCCCGGGAGACCCTTGTCCAACGCACCTGCACACCGGCGCGCGCCCCACCGGGCCGCCGCCGCGATCGTCACCGTCCTCGTCGCCCTCGGTCTGGCCACGACGACGGCCGCCGCCGCCGTCGCACCCGATGCCGAGACCGCGGTCCGCGACATCGTCTTCCCGGTCGACGGGACCTCCACCTACACGGACACCTTCGGCGCCTGCCGCTCGGGGTGCAGCCGGGCCCACGCCGGCATCGACATCATGACGGCGAAGCTCACGCCGCTGGTCGCCGCCGCCGACGCGACCGTCACGGCCCTGAAGGGCACGGCCACGCCCGACGGCTCCGAGGGCAACTACCTGATCCTCGAGGACGGCGCCGGCTGGGAGTACTGGTACATCCACGTCAACAACGACTCCCCCGGCACCGACGACGGGGCCAACCCGCCCGACTGGGTCTTCGGCCCGGGCATCGTGCGCGGCGGCTCCGTCACCGCCGGCCAGGTGGTCGGCTACGCCGGGGACTCGGGCAACGCGGAGGCGAGCTCGCCCCACCTGCACTTCGAGATCCACAAGCCCGACGGGTCCGTCATCAACCCCTACCGGTCGCTGCAGGCCGCCGAGGACGGGTCCGAGCCATCCCCGCAGTACGTGACCTCGCCGGAGCACGAGGACTTCGTGCGTGCCCTGTCGGTGGACTTCCTCGACCGGCCGGCCACCGACGCCGAGGTCGCGGAGCACGCCGGCGCCATGGCCCGGGGTGCGTCGCGCTCGTCGGTGGTCGCCGCCTACGCCGAGTCCGACGAGTGGGTCTCGGCCCTGGTGTCGGGCTACTACGAGTCCACGCTCGGCCGCCCGGCGGATGACGAGGGCCTGCACTACTGGATCGGCGAGATCGCAGCCGGCACCACGCCCGCCGAGGTCGCCTCCCACTTCTACGGCAGCGCCGAGTACTTCAGCGCCTCCGGCGACAGCCGGGCCTGGGTCACCGACCTCTACCGCGAGATCGTGCGACGCGAGCCGGACGAGGCCGGGCTGACCCACTGGTCCGGTGAGGCCGACGACGGCGTCCCGCTGGCCACCATCGCCTCCTCCTTCTACGGGTCGCTCGAGTCCCGCCAGACCCGGGTGACGGCGCTCTACGACGCCCTGCTCGGCCGCACGCCCGACCCCGGCGGCCTCGCCCACTGGTCCGAGCGCCTCGCCGACGGGCGCGACATCGCCCTCGCGGTCGTGCTGGCGGTGAGCCCCGAGTACCACGAGCGGGCCCAGGGGCGCACCGACCTCGGCTGACCCGCGGAAGCGGCAGGAACCGGACGAACCGGGACGTCCCGGCGGGACCTTCGACCCAGAGGGCTCAACCCGACGCCTCCGACGACCGATGGGACCCGGTCATGCACGCGCTGGGATCGAGGAAGTCCATGCTCACCATCCGTCGCGCCGTCGCTGCTGCGACCGTCGCCCTCACCGCCCTCGGCGCCGCCGCGGTCGCGCCGAGCCCCGCGGCGGCCGGCACGGTCGCCGTCGACGCCGAGACCGTCGTCCGGGACATCATCTTCCCGGTCGCGGGGCGCAACACGTTCTCCGACACCTTCGGCGCCTGCCGCTCCGGCTGCACCCGGGGCCACGAGGGCACCGACATCATGGCCGCCAAGCTGGTCCCCCTCGTCGCCGCCCGTGACGCGACGGTCACCTGGCTGAAGGGCACCGCCACCCCCGACGGGTCCGAGGGCAACTACCTGATGCTGCGGGACGCGGACGGGTGGGAGTACTGGTACATCCACGTCAACAACGACTCCCCCGGCACCGACGACGGCGCCAACCCGGCGGAGTGGATCTTCGCCCCCGGCATCGAGCGGGGGGCGGAGGTGAAGGCCGGCCAGCTCGTGGCCTACACCGGCGATTCCGGCAACGCCGAGGGCACCGCGCCGCACCTGCACTTCGAGATCCACAACCCCGCCGGTGAGGTGGTCAACCCGTACCTGTCGCTGCGGGCCGCGGCTCGCCTCGCCTCGCCCCTGGTCCTCGGGACGTCACCCGTCACCGTGGCCCGCCAGGCCTTCGTGCGGGCGCTGTCGGAGGACTTCCTCGGCCGGGCCCCCAACGACGTCGAGCTGGCCACCAAGGTCGCCGAGCTGGCGTCCGGGGCCGACCCCGCCGCGATCGTCCGGGGCTACGCCGGGTCCGAGGAGTGGGTCCGGGCCCTCGTCGAGCGCTACTACCGCTCGACCCTCGGCCGGGCCGGGGACGCCGGCGGCACCGCCCACTGGACCGCCACCATCCGCGCCGGTCGCTCCCCCGCCAGCGTGGCCGCCGACTTCTACGGCAGCGACGAGTACCACGGCCTCGCCGGCGGCACCGACGGGGCGTGGATCACCGACCTCTACGACCAGCTGCTGCTCCGTGCGCCCGAGCCGGGTGGCGTGGAGTACTGGGTCGGCCAGGTCGCGGCGAAGGGCCGACACACCGTGGCCCTCGCCTTCTACCAGTCCCTCGAGTCGCGCCTCACCCGGGTCGACGGGCTGTACGACCAGCTGCTCGGCCGCCTGCCCGACGCCGGCGGCCGCGCCCACTGGGCCGGCGTGCTGCAGGACGGCCAGGACCTGCGCCTGGCCACGTTCCTCGCCAGCAGCGGCGAGTACTTCGGGTGGGCCGGGGCGCGCTTCGGCTGACCGGCGAACGCTCCGCAGCCGTCCGGACGGTGATCGGTCGACGGCGGGGTGCGGCGGCCAAGATGGCCGGATGGGCCGCCGCCTCGCCATCGCCGTCGTCTTCGCCACCTCGGCGGCGATCCTCGTCGTCGAGATCACGGCGGGGCGGCTCCTCGCCCCCTACGTCGGGGTGTCGCTCGAGACCTTCACCGCCATCATCGGCGTGATCCTGGCCGGCATCGCCACCGGGGCCGCGGTCGGCGGCCGGTTGGCCGATCGCCACGACCCCCGCCGGCTGCTCGGCCCGTCCCTGTTCGTCGGCGGGGCGCTCGTGTGGGTCGCGGTGCCCATCGTGCGGGCCATCGGACCGAGCGTCGACAGCGATCCCATCGACATCGTGGTGCTGGCCAGCGTCGCCTTCTTCCTCCCCGCCGCCGTGCTCAGCGCCAGCACACCCATCGTCGCGAAGCTGCGCCTGTCGACGCTGGAGGAGACCGGCTCGGTCTTCGGCGGGCTGTCGGCCGCCGGCACCTTCGGCGGCCTGGCCGGCACGTTCCTCACCGGCTTCGTCCTCGTGGCCCTGCTCGGCACCCGGACGATCATGTTCGTGGTCGGCCTCCTGCTGGTCGTGGGCGGCGTCGTCCTCGAGTGGGCCCTGCGCCGTGCCTTCCCCGCAGCCACGACTGCGGTCGTGTTCCTGGCCAGCGGGCTCGCCGTGTTCGGCTTCCCGCCGGTGTGCGACGTGGAGACCCGCTATGCCTGCGCCTCGGTCACCGCCGACGAGGACGACCCGTCCCGGCGGAGCCTCTACCTCGACACGCTCCACCACGCCCGGGTCGACGTCGACGACCCGACCCGCCTCGACATCCGCTACATCCGCCTCTTCGCCGACGTGGCCGCCTCCCTCCCGGCCGGCCCCCTCGACGTGCTCCACATCGGCGGGGGTGGCTTCACCATCCCCACCCACCTGGCGGCGGTGCGACCCGGCACGCGATCGCACGTGATCGAGATCGACCCCGGCGTGGTCGACATCGCCGAGGACCAGCTCGGGCTCCGGCCCGGCCCGGACCTGACGGTCGAGGTGAGCGACGCCCGCACCGCCCTCCCCCGCCGGGACGACGACCGCTTCGACCTGGTGGTCGGCGACGCGTTCAGCGGCCAGTCCGTCCCATGGCACCTCACCACGGTCGAGGTCGCCCGGGAGGTCGAGCGCGTCCTGCGGGACGGCGGCGTCTACGTCCTGAACGTGATCGACGGCGGCGACAGCGACTTCGCCCGCGCCGAGCTCGCCACCCTCCTCGAGGTCTTCGACCACGTCCAGGTCATCCTGCCGGGGCGGGAGCCTCCCAGGGCCGCCCGGAACCAGGTCATCGTGGCCTCCGACCGACCGATCCCGTCCATCGAGGTCGACCCCGACGACGGCATCGTCCACGACGAGGCCTTCGTCCGCAGCTACGTCGGCGATGCCGAGGTGCTCACCGACGACCACGCCCCCGTCGACCAGCTCACGGCCGGCTGACGTCGCCCGACCGCGGCAGCACGTAGGTGCCCTGGGCCACCGACGACGGCTTGTCATCGGCGTCGTCGCACCACACCCGGACGCTGCCGACGATGCTCCGGCTGCCGGCCGACTCGAGCGACGCCCGGGCCCACAGCACCGACCCCTGCGCCGGCCGCAGGAAGCGGATGGAGAGCTCCGAGGTGAGCGCCATCGGCTCGACCCGGTCGATGGCGCCGAACACGAGGTACCAGAGGGCGGCGTCAGCGAGGCCGAACTGGGTCGGCCCGGAGACGAACCCACCGGGGCGCAGCAGCCCCGGCTCGATGTCGCGCCGGGCGAGCGCCGACGACGGGCCGACCTCGACGCAGGCGTTGCCCGTGCCGGGGAAGGCCTCGTCGAGCATCTGGTTCACGCCCTCGGGCGTGGCGTCCCACTGCTGCACCGGCGGCGTCATGGCCGCACCGTAGCGAGGTGCTGTCAGACGCCGACCGGACGACGGCCGCGGACGACGTCTCGCCGGGCGGCGACCTGCGCGAGCCCGGTGTCGGGGCGCGTGCCGTCGAGCAGCCCCTCGGTCTTGATCCGATCCGACGGGCGCTTCATGTCGCGCACGATGCCGACCCGCTCGAGCACCCAGAGCACGTAGAAGCTCGGGTCCCACTCCCACCACCGGAACGACTGGCGGGCGCTGGCCTGGTAGTGGTGGTGGTTGTTGTGCCACCCCTCTCCCATGGTGAGCACGGCGATCACGAAGGAGTTCCGGCTCGTGTCGGACGTGGCGTAGCGGCGCCGGCCGACCACGTGGGCCAGGGAGTTCACCAGGAACGTCCCGTGCCACACGGCGATGGTGGACACGCCGAAGCCGATCACCAGGCCGGCCCACCCGCCGACCACGAAGGTCGCCACGGCGAGGGCGGCGGGGCCGACCCAGTCGTTGCGGTCGAGCCAGCGCAGCTCGGGGTACTTGGCGAAGTCGCTGATGCGGGACTCCTCGGTGGCCGAGAACCGGTCGCACAGGATCCAGCCGACGTGGCTCCACCAGAACCCGCGGACGGGCGAGTGCACGTCGCGCTCGGTGTCGGCGTCGCGGTGGTGGTCCCGGTGGTGAGCGGCCCACCACAGCGGCCCCTTCTGGAGGGCCGTGGTGCCACCGACCGCCATGACCAGCTGCGCCGGACGGGACAGGCGATATGAGCGGTGCGCGAAGTACCGGTGGTAGCCGGCGGTGATGAAGAAGATCCGCACCCAGTAGAGGACGACGCCCAGCACCACCGCCGAGGCCGTGACCCCGGTCCAGATCGTGGCGAGGGGGATCAGGTGGAAGGCGAGGAACGGCGCCGAGGTGCGCCAGTTCAGGCGCTCGTCGGCGGGCACGGGCGGGGCCAGGGGAGCCTCCCGAAGGGCGGTGGCGGTCACGGGTCCAGCCTACCGACCGGTCGGTAGAGAGCGAACATCGCACGTGGCAACCCGTGTTGCCTACTGTTGGGCCATGTCGATCGCGATCACTGATGACCACCGCGCCCTGTCTGACACGGCGTCCGACCTCCTGACCCGCCGCGACGCCCGCGGCGCCGCCCGGGCGCTGCTGGAGTCCAGCGACGAAGCGCTGCCCGACCTGTGGAAGGACCTGGTCCAGCTCGGCTGGTTCGGCCTCCACCTGCCCGAGGCCCACGGCGGCTCCGGCTACACCCTCGAGGAGCTCGTCATCGTCGTCGAGCAGCTCGGCCGGGTCGTCGCCCCGGGCCCGTTCGTGCCCACCGTCATCGCCAGTGCCCTCATCGCCGCCGCCGGCGACGACGACCTCCAGTCGGCCCGCCTCCCCGGCCTCGCCGACGGCTCCACGGTGGGCGGCATCGCCCTGTCCGGGTCGGTCACGGTCTCCGGCGGCACGGCCTCGGGTGAGGCCAGCCCCGTGCTCGGCGGCGGCCTCTCCGACCTGTTCGTGGTCCGGGCCGGCGACGACGTCGCCATCATCGAAGCCGGTGACGGCGTCACGGTGGACACCCCCCCGAACCTCGATCCCTCGCGCCGCTCCTCGCGGGTCACCTTCGAGGGTGCCGCCGCCACCGTCGTGCCCGGCGCCGGGCGCACGTTCCTCGACCTGGCCCGCGTGATCCTGTCCGCCGAGGCCGCCGGCGTCAGCCAGGCGTGCACCGAGATGGCCGCCGACTACGCCCGCGAGCGCCAGCAGTTCGGTCGGCCGATCGCCATGTACCAGGCGGTCAAGCACCACTGCGCCAACATGGCCGTGGCCCGCGAGCTCACCACCAGCGCCGTGTGGGACGCCGCCCGCGCCGCCGCCACCGGCGGCGACCAGCTGAGCTA
>CAZCJT010000107.1:0-7955 GCA_964498565.1 uncultured Acidimicrobiaceae bacterium | reverse complement strand
TCGAGCGGCGAGCCACCGCGGCATTCGGCCCGGTGGTCGAGGTGCGCGACGCCCCGTTCGAGCAGGAGCGCCGGGCGTGGGCAGCCGCCGGTCCGGCCCGTGGCTGATGCCGTCGCTCTGAGTGACCAGAGGGACTGACATGGCCGCGAGCTGGATGCCGACCGGCCGCATCCGGCGCGCCGTGACGCCGACGAGGTTGATCCTCGAGGGCGCGACGGCGGTCGGGATCGCCAAGGCCCGGCTGCTCCGGGGCGGTGACACGGCGGACATGGCCGCCGACCTCGCGGCCGACCGCCGCCTGGCCCGCACCGCCGAGCGACTGGCCCGCGAGCTCGGCGACATGAAGGGCGCAGCGATGAAGCTGGGCCAGATCCTGTCGTTCATCGACGTGGGCATGCTGCCGGATGAGTACCGCGATGCCTTCGCTGCGTTGCAGGCGGACGCACCGGCCATGCCCTTCGAGCTGGTCGAGCACGTGGTCACCGCCGAGCTCGGCGCACCGCCCGACCAGCTGTTCACCCACTTCTCCCGCCAGCCGATGGCCTCGGCGTCGATCGGCCAGGTGCACATGGCGCACCGGGGAGACGAGGCGCTGGTGCTGAAGGTGCAGTACCCGGGGGTCACCCAGGCGATCGAGGCCGACCTGCGCAACGCCGCCCTGTTCGCGCTGCTCGGCCGGGTCGCCGGTCGGCTGCTGGCCGGCGTCGCCGGCAGGATCGACACCACGGCGGTGATCGAGGAGCTGCGCACGCGCATCACCGAGGAGCTCGACTACCGCATCGAAGCCCGCAACCAGCAGGCCTTCGCCGAGCTCTGGCGCGACGACCCGGCGGTCCACGTGCCCGAGGTCATCCCCGAGCTCTCGACCCAGCGGGTGCTCGCCAGCCGCTACGTCGACGGCAACCGCTGGCGCTTCGCCCTCGACGCCCCCGCCGAGCTCCGCAACCGGTGGGGCACGGCCATCGCCCGGTTCCAGTGGGTCTCGCTGTTCCGCGACGGGTTCACGAACCTCGACCCTCACCCCGGCAACTACCTGTTCCACGAGGACGGCACGGTCACGTTCCTCGACTTCGGTGCCTGCCAGCGCTTCGACTCCTCGCAGCTGGTCCGGTTGCGAGGGCTGATCGACGCCGTCGTGGACGGCCGCGACGAAGCGATCGTCGACGCGCTGGTCGCCCTCGGTGTGGTGACCTCGGACGGGTCGAAGGCCTTCGACCACACCCTGATCACCCGTCCGGTGCGCCTCGCGGTCGAACCGGCCATGCACGACGAGCAGCCGTTCCGGTTCACCCGCAGCTTCGTCGGCGACCAGGTCGGTCAGGCGGTGCGGCTCCGCTTCGGCGCCGACGAGCTGCGCCTGCTCCAGCGCCTCCACGTGCCCGTCGAGCTGCCGATGGTCCTGCGGATCACCCTCGGCACCGCGGGGATCCTCAGCCAGCTCGACACCGCCGTGGACTTCCGCGCCGTGATCGACGAAGCCCTCGCCGACCAGAGCTGCTGAGCTCCCGGTTCGGCGAGGGAGTCGACGAACGATGCAACAGCAGTGTATCGTTGTTGCACAAGCGAGAACTCTGGGGGGAACGTGTCAGAACAGACCTTGAACACCGACCAGCTGGTCTTCGATCCGGACGAGCTGCTGGCCAACCACCGCTACGAGGAGCCACTCGTGCTCAAGGACCGCCGGATGCACGGCGGTTTCGACAGTGACGGCAGCTACGTGTCGCCCCGGACCCTCAACCGGGTGCCGGCCATCCGTGCGTGGCAGGCGAAGCTCGCCGAGGACTCCGACGGCATGGCGCTCATCGACTGCCCGCCGGACTTCTTCGCCGACTTCTATCCGAACGTCGACCAGACCAAGTACCTGCTCTCCGAGGGCGTCCGCACCCCGCTGGCCCACGTGCTCACCCACATCGGCACCATCGAGGGCTTCGGCTCGATCATCCGCTTCGTGGAGCTCGACGACCTGCAGCGCCACTTCGTCGAGCCCATCGACGGCACTGCCACGGCGCACCTCACCGGAGGCCTCTACGAGGCCCACGCCCGGGACGAGTCCGGCTTCGAGGACGAGGGCGGGCACCAGCAGATGTGGTACCTGGTGCGGGACCTGGCCCTGGATGATCCCGACGTGGGTGATCCCTTCGCCCTGACGATGAAGACCATGGGCTCGGGCGGCGCGGGAAGCGAGGTCGTCAACTCCATGGCGAAGTCCCTGGGCACCGGTGACCGGATCGTGCCGGGGATCGACTTCCAGCTCGAGACGGCGATCACCAGGATGACCGGTCTGCTCCTCATCGAGCTCCTCGCCGCCAAGACGTTCAGCTGGGCCGAGGAGGTGGTCGGTGACCCCCGCTTCAGCGCTGATGCGGACGCCGCCGCCCGTCTGGTCGGCTACATCCGGGCCGACGAGGCACCCCACGTGGAGTACCTGCGCACCACGCTCACCGAGATGCGTGCTCGCACGTTCGTCGGCGAAGACGGCCGCCGGGTCCCGGGCACCGACGTCATCGACGCGTGCTGGGACTACTCGATGAAGGCGATGTTCGGGTTGGGCGGCAAGCGCCAGGGCAACCGGCAGATGTTCCTGTCGGTCGTCGAAGCCGAGCTCGATGCCCACCCCCGGGGCGGCAGCATCCTGGCCGGCTTCCATGATCTGGAGACGCCTGACCCGGTCATCAACGAACCGGCGCCGGCCAAGCCCGGTCCCGCTGCCCCCTCGTACTGAGACACCGCTCCTGACCGGCCCGGCCATGGCCGGAGCGCCCGACGGTCACGGCTGGGCCTCCCGTGGCCGGCGCGCTCGCCCGCTGCCGGCCCGCAAGGGTGTGCGGGCCGGTCGACTGGCGCCACCTGGTCCCGAGCGCTCGACCGCCGCGTCGCTCGTGCCGAGGTAGGCGGCGACCACCCGTGGATCGGCGAGCACGTCGGCCGGGTGACCGTCGGTGATCACCGACCCGAGGTCCATGGCGACGAGCCGATCGCAGGTGGCCCGCAGGAGCGGCACGTCGTGCTCGACGATCACCATCGCGGCGCCGGTCGCGTCGCGCAACCGACCCAGCACGGGTCCCAGTGCCTCCGACTCGCGCTGGGCGATGCCGGCCGACGGCTCGTCGAGCAGCAGCAGCTGGGCGTCCTGCGCCACCAACGACGCCAGCTCCACGACCCGGCGTGAGCCGGTCGACAGCTGCGATACCCGCTTGTCCCGGAACGCCTGGAGGCCGAGGGCCTCGATCAGCTCGTCGGCGTCGTCGGAGACGACGATCTCGGTGAGGATCGACGGGGCGAGGCGCAGCGCCGCAGCCACGGGATCCCGGTTGGGCGCGGAGCGGTCGAGGGCCACCGCCAGGTTCTCGGCCACGGTCAGGCTGGGGAAGAGCCGGGCATCCTGGAACGTGCGGGCCAGTCCCAGATGGGCCCGACGCTGGGAGCTGAGCGCGGTGACGTCCGTGCCGGCCAGCTCGATGCGGCCGTGGTCCACCGGGACCACCCCCGACAGCAGGTCCAGCAGCGTGGTCTTGCCTGCACCGTTGGCGCCGACGATGCCGACGATCTCCCCGGCGCGGACCTCCAGGTCCACGTCGGCCACCGCTCGCACGCCACCGAAGCTTCGGCTGACGCCGACCGCCCGGAGGACGACATCGCCCTCGGCGGCGGATGCATCGGGGCGTTCGTCGTCGGGTTCGTCGGCGGCGCCGATGAACACCGAGCGCAGGAGGTCGTCGCGGTGGCGCAGATCCTGGGCCGGTCCGGTGAAGCGCACCTCGCCCTTCTCCATGAACGCGGCCCGGTCGGCCACGTCGAGGGCGACGTTGACGGACTGCTCGACCAACACGACGGTCAAGCCGGACTCGCGCAGGCGGCGCACGACGTCGAGCAGCTCGCTCACCACGACCGGCGCCAACCCGAGGGACAGCTCGTCGAGGAGCAGCAGGCGCGGCTTGGAGACCAACGTCTGGGCGAGGGCCACCATCTGCTGCTGCCCGCCCGACAGCAGTGCCGCCCGTTCGCCCAGCCGCTTGCGCAGCATGGGGAACAGCGCCAGGGCCTCTTCGATGGCGGCGTCGAGGCGGGCCTGGTCGCTGCGGTAGAGCCAACCGGCGAGCTCCAGGTTCTCCTGCACGGTGAGGCCGGGGAACACCGCCCGGCCACCGGGCATGAACCCCACACCGAGCTCGGCCACGGCGGCGGGGTCAGAGCCGGTGATCTCCTGGCCGTCCACCTCGACCCGGCCCCGGGCGGGTGGCGTCAGCCCGCAGACCGCTCGCAGCAGCGTCGACTTGCCGGCCCCGTTGGTGCCCAGCAGCGCCAGGATCTCGCCCTCCCACACGTCGAGGTCCACCCCGAACAGGACCTGCACGGAGCCGTAGCGCACGTCGATGTCGCGGCAACGCAGCAGCGGGGACCGCCCCTCGACCACCGTGGCGTCGGCCGTGGTGGCGTCGAGACCGACCGCCTCCCCCGCGCTCACGACGACTTCCCCGTGACCTGATCCTCGAGCTGGTCGAGGCGGCGTCGGAGCGCCTCGCCCTCGGCTCGGAGCCGTTCGATCTCCGCCTCCGAGCGGGCCTGCGGGTCGGCGGCGGCCCGGCGGCGGGCGACCACCGCGTCGAGCGCCTCTCCGGACGCCGCGACCGGCTCGGCCGGTGCGGCATCGGCGATGAGGCTGGGCACCAGGATCCCGCGCCGGTCGGCGACGGCCCGCAGGTACCGGTCGCGCATCCCGGTGAGGAGCTGCGACAGGCCACCGGGGAAGGCGAGCAGCAAGAACAGCACCCCGGCGCCGGTGACGATGAGCTGCAGCGAGCCACCGATGGTGTACTGCGCGATGCGCAGGAGGAACGCCCCGACGATCGCTCCGGGCACCGAGGTCAGCCCGCCCACGACCACCATGGCGAAGGCATCGAAGCTCTGGGTTGCGGAGAACGAGCCGGAACCGACGGTGAGCAGCACGAGGACGAGCAGGCCGCCGGCGAGGCCGGCGAGTGCACCGCTGA
The DNA here is from genome assembly GCA_964498565.1 of uncultured Acidimicrobiaceae bacterium. Lineage (GTDB taxonomy): Bacteria > Actinomycetota > Acidimicrobiia > Acidimicrobiales > Salinilacustritrichaceae > Salinilacustrithrix. The sequence goes on along the minus strand of CAZCJT010000107.1, from coordinate 2,964 downwards.
AGGCGAAGGCCCCGAGCCGGACGACGGTGGCGTCGACCCCCCGGGCCCGGGCCGCCCGCTCGTTGTCGCGCACCGACACCATGAGCCGTCCGACCCGGCTGGAGCGGACGTTGGCCGCGGTCCAGGCCGCGGCGGCCACGACCACCAGCACGAAGTAGTAGAGGGTGATCTCGCTGCTCAGGTCGAAGCGGGCGAACAGGACCGGCCGGTCCAGGCCGGAAGGCAGCAGGTCGGGGAAGTAGCTGGGGTTGAGGAAGTACGTGGACATGGCCACGGCCAGGGCCAGGGTGGTGACCCCGAGGAACAGGCCCCGGATCCGAAGCGCGGGCAAGCCGACGGCGAGCGCGGTGAGCGCACCACCGATGGCCGCGCCGGCCAGCACCACGAGCAGGTCGACGCCGTCGTCGAGGAGGTTGGCGGCGACGACGCCCCCGACGCCGGCGAGCGCGAACTGGCCGAGGCTGATCTGACCGGACCAGCCGGTGAGCACGACGAGGGACACGCCGATGAGCGCATAGACCAGCGCGACGGTGCCGACCAGGTTGGTCTGGCTGACGCTGAGCACCAGCGGGGCGGCCACGGCCACGACGGCCACGACGGCGAGGATCCCTCGGCGGGCCCACACCACCTCGGGTAGGCGGGCCAGCTCGGAGGGCACCGGCGTGGTCTCACCGGCAGCCAGCCAGCTGCTGGCGCTGGCGTCGTCGGCGCGAGAGAGCTGGTCGCGCTGGACCAGCAGGGCGACGAGGATCACGACGAGGAACGCGACATCGGTGGCCGACGAGCGTGACGTGGTCCAGAAGGTGACCTGCTGCAGGATGCCGATGCCGACACCCGCGACGAAGGCGACGAGGAGCCTGTCCATGCGGGCGAGCACGGCGGCAGCGAGGGCGGGCAGCAGCAGCGCCGGTCCGGCGAGCACGGTGGGTGGCAGCGCCTGGATCGGCGCGGTGAGCATGACGGTGAGGGCGGACAGCAGCCCCGCGATGGCCCACACGATGGTGGACAGGCGACGCACCGGGATGCCGAGCACGAGGGCGCGCTCGGCGTTCTCGGACGCGGCACGCACGGCGACGCCGAGCGACGTGCGGGTCAGGAACCACGCCAGCGCGCCGGCCACCACGGGGACGATGATCACGATGACGACGTGGTTCCCGGTGAAGAGCACCGGGTCGAGCGTGAAGCTGGACGACAGCGGCGTGCGGAACGAGTTCGTGACCAGCGGCTGGCCGAACAGCGACGGGAGGCCGGCCTCGACCCCGCCCAGGATCTGGGCGAGACCGATGGTCGCCAGCGTGAGGATGAGGCGGGGCGCCCAGAAGAACCGCCGGATGACGACCCGCTCGACGAGCGCGCCGGTGGCCGCGGCGGCCACCGCGCCGAGCGCCAGGCACAGGAAGTAGTTCCACCCCCAGGACGTGAACACGAGGATGGCCAGCACGCCGGCGGCGGCCCCGAGGGACGCCTGGCTGAAGTTGACGATGCGGCTGGCCCGGTAGACGAGCACGAGCCCGACCGCTGACAACCCTGTGAGCGAACCCAGCACCACGCCGAGCAGGACGATGCCGGCCGGCATGCCGTGGGGCAGGACGGCGGCCAGCACCACCCAGGCCGCCACGGCGGCCGCGGTCCACGCCACCGGTCGCCACCGGGGCGGGATCCCGGACAGGGAGGGCACCACGGCGACGCTCACGGGATCGGCAGGCCGAGCTCACCCTCAGGCCAGTCGGTGACGAACCGTCGGCCTTCGAGGGTCGTGGCCCACCGGCCCGGTGCGCTGTTGAACGGCGAGATGTCGTCGGGATCCCAGTAGACCTCCCGGGCCGTGTCGGTGGCGGTGCGGTCACCGGGTCCGAAGGACCACCGCCCGGTCTCCCCGTCGGTCGGCGGGTACGAGAACAGACCCTGTTCGAACGTCTGGGGCGTGAGCTCCGGGCCGGCGCCGTGGATGCCGAGGAACAGCAGGAGGACCGGGTAGTACAGGACGTCGTGGATGAAGGCGGGCTCGTCGGAGCGCACGGCCTTGTACGCCCGGTACGACTCCGACTTCACCCCCTGGTTGACATCGCCGAGGAAGCTGATGCCGAACGCGCTCCGCCACTGCTCGGGGTCGTAGATCTGACCGAGCAGATCGACATCGGTGAGCGCGGTGCCGGTGATGATCCACTCGGGGTTGTACTCCTGCTGGGTGGCTTGCGTGGTGAGGAACAGCGGCAGCACCGGGTCGCACATGCACACGACGCTGGTCACGCCCCGATCCTTCAGCTGCGCGACCATCCCGGCCGCCTCCTGGGAGAGGCGCTGGAAGTCGAGCGTGTAGTTGATGCGGTGGGCGAAGGAACCGCCCCGCTGCTCGAGCTCGGCGACGCCCGCTTGCGCGCACTCCTGGTACCAGGGCTCCTCGGGCACGATCATGCCGAAGCGGCGCTGCTCGCCACGGAAGGCCGGGTTCCCGGCGTACTCGGCGGGGCGGCCCCAGACCCGCTTCATCGTCCAGTCGACCAACGACGACGCCAGGCGCGTGCAGTCGACCAGCACCCCCCAGGCGTAGGGCGCGTGCTCCTCGTACCAGCGCTGCGACATGTGCACCGGCGGGACGGCCATGACCTTCTGGCGAACGAGCGCCTCGGCGTAGGGCGTGGTGAGGGCCGAGAGGTCGGCGAACCCTCCGATCTCCTGGGCCACGCGGATGGCATCGGCGTTCGCACCCTCGGCACCGCCGCCGAAGAACTCGCTGAGCTGGTCGCCCTGGCCCTTGAAGTACTGCACCCGGACCTGGCGTCCGTAGAGCTGGAAGTGGGTGTTGAAGTACTCGACGTAGGCGTCGATGGTCCGCCGGATGTCCTCGGCCGTGTCCTTGATGTTGGCCTTCTCGGCCACCTGACCGGCCACCGCGTAGATGCTGGGCAGGTCACCTTCCCGGAAGGTCACGGTGATGGTGTCCTCGGTGACCCCGAGCGACGT
>CAZCJT010000106.1:0-7965 GCA_964498565.1 uncultured Acidimicrobiaceae bacterium | reverse complement strand
TCCGGCACGATCGAGGCCACGCCGGCGGCGGCGTTGGCCCGGGCCACAGCCGGGTGGCCGTCGGGGTGGAAGAGCCGCTCGGCGCCGAACGGCGACGTCAGCACCGGGTAGGCGAGGCCGATCCCGAGGAAGCTGGTCGAGGTGTCGGGGGCGGCGATGCCGCTCATCACCCGGGGCCGGTAGCTCCAACGGGCGAAGGCCCGGCGGTTGGCGGCCAGGGTACGCTCCTCGCCGGCGCCTCCCTCGAGGAAGTCCCAGGTGGCGGCGTCGAGCCGGTCGCGGGCCGCCGCGAACAGCTCGTCGACGGTGGCGAAGGCCGCCTGTTGGTCGTAGAGGGAACCAAGCCCGGCGTAACCGTCGGGCAGGATCTCCGGTGCGGGGTCGATGGTGGTCACGGGTGGTGCTCCTGTGGAATGGGTGGTCAGGCGACGTCGAGGACGAGCCGGTCGGACACGACGTCGCCGGCCCGGCTGATGCGCTCGATGAGGGAGGGGACGGACAGGCTCGCCTTGTCGCTCCCGGCCAGGTCGGTGACGATGCGGCCACGGCTCATGACGAGCAGGCGATCGCCCACGGTGATGGCGTGGTCCATGTTGTGGGTGACCATCACGGTGGTGGCGCCCAGGTCGCGGGCCAGCTCGACGGTGAGGTCGAGGACCCGCTGCTGGGTGTTGGGGTCGAGGGCGGCGAGGTGCTCGTCGAGCAGGAGAACCTCGGGCCGGCGCAGGGCGGCCATGATCACGGTGATGCTCTGGCGCTGGCCAGCCGACAGCAGCCGGACCGGATCGCCGAGGCGCCCCTCCAACCCCAGGCCGAGGGCGGACAGACGGTGGCGCATCTCCTCGCGCCCGTGCCGGGTGACCGCCCACCGGAGCCGCCGCCGCCGGCCCCGGGCCATGGCCAGTGCCAGGTTCTCCTCGATGGACAGGTCCGGCATCGTCCCGGCTTGGGGGTTGTCAAACACGCGGCTGACGAGGCCGGCGCGCCGGTGGTCGAGCTGGCGGGTGACGTCGCGCCCGCCGAGCAGGACCTGGCCGGTGGTAGGCCGCACGGCGCCGGAGATGACCTGGATGAGCGAGCTCTTCCCGGCCCCGTTGCTGCCCACGATCGTGACGAACTGGCCGGTCGGCACGGTCAGGTCCATGCCGGTGAGGGCCTGCACCTCGGTCGCGGTGCCCTTGTTGTAGGTGAGGTGGACGTCTCGGAGCTCGAGCATGTCATTCCTTTCCGGGTCGGGTGGAGGGAGGGGTCAGGCCGCCGGGTTGCGGCCCAGTGCCGGTCGTGGCGGCGCCAACCGGCGCAAGGCGCTGGCCGCGCCGCCGAGGTTGGATCCGAGGCGCTGGGCCACGACGGCGAGCACCAGGGTGAGGGCGGTGACGGCCTTGAGGTCGGTGGCCGGCAGCCCGTAGCGCAGAGCCCCGACCAGGATCATCCGGTACACGACGGTGCCGATCAGCACGGCAAGCATCGCCCGGCCCACCGTCGCCGCTGTCGGCCGCAGGAGCAGCTCGCCGAGGAGCAGGGCCCCGGCGCCGGCGATGGGGGTGCCGACGCCCATGTTGATCTCCGCGAACCCCTGGTTCTGCGCCGTCAGCGCCCCGCCGAGGGCGGCCAGGCCGTTGGCGAGGCCGAGCGCCACGGCCACGGCCACCCGTTGGTCCACGCCCTGGGCCCGCGACCCGGTGGGGTTCATGCCCGTCGCCCGCAGTGCGAGCCCCGGCTCGGTGCGCAAGAACGCCCCCAGCGCGGCCAGGGCGACGACGGCCACGGCCCCGAGCACCGTGATCGTGGCTGCGTCCTTGGCGTCGCCGCTCCACCCGTCGAAGCCGGACAGCAGTGTCCCGGCGTTTAGCAGGCTCACCGACGGTGCTCCCATGATCCGCAGGTTCACGCTGTACAGGGCGAGGGACATGAGCAGCCCGGCCAGCAGCACCGGGATGCGCAGCAGCAGGTGCAGCGTCGTGGTGACCAGCCCCGCACCGCACCCCACCGCCACCGCGGCGGCGACGCTGAGGACGGGGTTCCATCCGTGCGCGGTCATGGTGGCGCTGACCGCGGCTCCCATGGTGAAGCTGCCGTCGACGGTGAGGTCGAAGTCGTTCAGGATCCGGAACAGCAGGTAGATCCCGGCATAGGTGGCCACGGCCGGCAGGCCGGTCACGAGGGCATCGACGAGGATCGTGAACATGGTGCGCCTCCTACGAGCTGGCTTCGGCGGGCAAGGTGAGCTGGAGCTCGGCGACGGTGGCGGCGTTCACGCCCCACTCGATCGAGCCGGGACGGCCGAAGGGGACCGAGCCGGGGTCGGCGCCGGCGTGCACCTCGGCGGCGACAGCACCGGCGGAGCGGCCCAGCTCGGGGTAGTCGGGGCCGAGGGTGGCCACCACGCCGGGCGTCGTCGGGTCGCCACCGACCAGGTAGATGCCCTGGCCGGCATCGACGGCGGCCTCGCTCACCGCGGGCAGGCCGGTGATCACCAGGGCGTCGGGCCCGATGAGAAGGGCGTCGACCTTGCCCTTCAGCGACCGGGCTGCGGCCGACACGTCGGCGGCCGCGGCGATCGACGCGGTCTCGAGCTGCACACCGGCCTCGGCGACCGCCTCCTCCAGGGCGCCGACCCACACCTGCATGTTCTGGTTGGACGGGTCGTAGATCGTCCCGATGGAAGTCGGTGCCGGTTCGACCTTCTCGAGCTGGGCCAGGATGTCCGCCGGGTCGACGTAGTCGATGCTGCCGGTGACGTTCCCGCCCGGCTCGTCCAGGGACTCGGCGACGCCGGCGCCGACGGGATCGCCCATGGCGACGGCGATGATCGGCGTCTCGGTCTCGTTCTCCGCCACGGCCATCACCACCGGCGTGCCGAGGGCGACGATCATGTCGAGGCTGTCGTCGTTGGCCAAGGTGCGGGCGATCCCCTGGATCAGGCCTGGGTCGCCTTGGGCGTTCTCCTCCACCCACTCCACCTGCTCGGGCGCCAGGCCGGTCTCGGCCAGGAACTCCTCCTTGAAGCCGGCGACCAGATCCTCCAGCAGCGTGTCGGAGGCGATGCTGAAGATGGCGACCTTGGCGCTGTCACCGTCGGCGGGCGTCTCGCCGGCGGCGGCGGTGGCGTCGCCGTCGTCGTCGTCCCCGCAGCCGGCGACCAGTACCAGGAGCAGAGCGAGCGCGGCGATCGCGGCGGGCCGCCGACCCCCGAATAGGTGAGTGAATCTTCTCATGTTGGTGAACGTAAGGGCGCGATGTTTCCGCCAGGTGTCCTGTCCCGGACGCCGCCGTTACGGCGATCGCTCGCTCACCGGCCCGCTACGGTTCGACCCGATGCGCGTCGATGCAACCAACGGCGGGCTACCGCTGCGCAAGGACGCCCTCGCCACCCGCCGCCAGCTGCTGGAGGCGGTGGGGCGTCTGCTCGAGCACCGGGGCATCGACTTCAACTTGTCCGACGTCGCCCGTGAGGCCGGGTGCTCGATCGCCACCGCGTACCGGCACTTCGCCGACAAGAGCGACGCGCTTGAGCAGGTGATCGAGACCTTCAGCAGCTCGGTGTTCGACCAGGCCGAGGACCTGGCGGACCTGGACCCCCGGCAGCGGCTGGAGGGGCTGTGTCGCCTGTGGGTGGAGACCGCCATCGAGTGGGGCCCGGCCGCTGTGTACCTGCGCTCACCCTTCGGCGTCCTGCAGCGGTTCCGCACCGGCAACCCGCTGCTCGTCCGGGTGATGGCGGTGACCACGGAGATCTTGGATGCGCTGGTGGAGTCTGGAGACCTCCCCCAGCAGGAGACCGAGTACGCCTCCTTCGTGTGGATCACGCTGTTCGACGAACGCAACATCGTCGACCTCCACCACACCGCCGGCTGGTCGGCGGAGGTCATCGCAGAGCGCCTCACCGCCACGCTCCTCGCCGCGCTGGGCGCCCGTACCAGCTGGCGTGCCTGACCGCACCGGTCCCCAAGCCATCAGCCTGTCAACGGTCAGTAGGACGTGCCGGGTGACAGGTGTCGGCGGCCGTCAGCCGCCGTCTCCTTCGCCTCCACAACCCGTCGCCGAGGATCACGCTCGTACCCAGACCGCAACCGGCCACCTACGAAGCGGTGGAGGCACACGACGGTCCGTGCAGTCGGAAGGCGGTACGCGGGCCACATGGTGAGGCCGCTTGGAATGCCGAACCTTGAGTTGAGGCGCTTCACACCTCATATCGCTCCAGTCCCGGCGGGCTCGATGCCACCGCCAGCACATTCACCAAGAACCGCCAGCTGCTCCTGCAGCACGACAACGCCAGCCGGTTCTTCGCCGCAGTGGGCAAGCAGGCGCATCTCCGACGGTGCGTGTCGAGCGAGCACCTCTCGGTCGGCGGGACGTTGTAACAGGCGTGGGCATCGCGACCCCGAACGCATCGGGCCCCCGCTACGACACGGGCTCGCCTTCTTTCCCATCCCGCCCAATGGGCGATCCGGCAACGCGGGACGGTCACCTGAGCAATCTGGTGCGACAGGCCGCCGTGAGACCGCGCGCTGACTGTCAACAGGAGGGACTGCCGCCACGACCTTGGCCGACCTAGTGCTAGTGGGGACCTAGTGGCGGCCGGCGACGCCCGGCCTGGTGAGCTTCGGTTTGGCTGGACAGGCACCGCGACCGGCACGCACATCGGCATGGAGCAGCTCAATCACGGGCTTGAGGTCAAAGCAACGCACGGCTCGGTGCACGCGTCGTCATCGGTACCCGTGGAACGGCATTGGAGATCGCTCCGTATGCGAGCAGCGGCCGCCATATAGGGACGGACCGGCGTCGGCGCGCACCGCCACAAACGCCACCTCGACGACGGTTCTCCCGCAGCCGAGCGTCCCCGGAAGGTCGTCGTCCAGCGTCCCGATAAGCCGATAGGGAGACCGCAGGGTTGCCGCCGGGTTCAGGTCGAGCGTCAGCGGAGCGTGAGGGTGGGGGCGGTGTCGAGGGTGACGGGCTGTATCGCGGTCTCGACGGCGAGGCGGACCTGTTCGTGGTGGTCGGCGTGGCCGGGGTGCTGGTCGAGCAGGTGATCGGGAACGTCGTGGAAGCGGGCGTTGTAGGACTCGATCGCCGCGGCGGCGGCTCGCCACGCGGCGCGGTCGCCGACGGGTGGCGGACCGATCACGTCGAGGACGTGGTCGGGTCGGGTGAGTTCGGCGGCTCGGCCGGCCTGGGTGGCGCGCCAGTCGATCTGGGCGGCGAGCTCCTGCACCTGGTCGAGGGTCTCGGCGTTGGCTTGGAGCCACTGCTGGTAGGCGTCGCGGTCGGTGGTGAGCTGCTCGAGCTGTTCGGCCAGGGTGGTTCGTTGCGCTTGGGTGGTTTCGATGGTGGCGGCCAGCCCGGCGGCAGCCGCCGTTGGCCGGTCGGGGCCTGTGCGTTGCCACCAGCGCCGCTGGCCGGTGGTGTCGGCGTGGCGGGCGTGGAGGTCAGCGAGGTGGTTGTCGAGCACGGCGAGGTCTTCGGCGCACTGGTGGATGTGCGGTGCGGGGTCGGTGGGGATGTCGCCGAGGTCGTCGAGGAGCTGGTCGTGGCGTTCCCACAGCCCGGCGAGGGTGACCGCAGCGGTGCGGGTGGGCGGCTGGTCGACGTGTTGGGTGGTGGCGAGGTGCTTGGCTTGGTCTCGGGCGAGGCTGCGGGTGAACCGGTCGATGGGGTCGTCGGGCTCGGCGACGGCTTGGTGGCGGTCGAGTTCGAGTTCGGGGAGCAGGTCTCGGTCGTCGTCACCGATCAGGTACAGGTCGTTGCTGTTTCGGCCTCGTGAGAGGGCGGTGTAGCCGGCTTGGCGGTAGAGGCGGTCGTCGCCCAGGACCAGGACCCGGTCGACGGTGGCGCCTTGGGCCTTGTGGATCGTGATCGCGTAGCCGTAGTCGAGGTGCCCGTCGGCCAGGTACCCGGCCGGGACGTGATGCTCCGTACCGGACGTGGAGGTGAGGGTGAGGGAGCCGGTGTCGTGGTCCAGGGCGGTGACCGTGCCGGCCAGCGCGTTGTGGACCCCAATGCGGCGGTCGTTGCGCAGGCACACCACCCGCTCCCCCACCGAGAACCGCCGTGTTCCACCGTGGCGTTGGGCAACGTGGAGCGCGTGGGTGTCGTCGATGGTGCCGGTGGCCACGAGCAGGGTCCGGGCCCGGACGTTGAGCTCGTCCACGTCGTCGCGGCGCAGCGCGATCATCACCGCGTCCTCACCGTGGCTGACAGCGGTGTGCCAGTCGATGGCCATCTGGGCACGCACCGCGCCCGGGTTGGCGCCGACGCGGATGCGCCCATGGTCCCGGTAGGCGGTGACGACGTCGCCGATGCCCGACGATCCGTCCTGGCCGGTACGGAGCCGGGCCAGGGTGTCGGCCTCCCAGAGGTGGTGTTGGCGCCGGTTGACGGTCAACTCGACCGGGTCGAGCCGCTCGACGAGGGCGGCGAACGCGCCGCCGACTTCGACGGCGGGAAGCTGGTGGTGGTCGCCGACGAGCACGACCTTGGCGCCGGCGTCACCGGCCAGGGTGAGGAGGGCGTCGAGGCGGCGGGTGTCGACCATGGCTGCTTCGTCGACCACGAGGATCTGGCGGTCGGTCAACACCGGACCGCCATCTGGCCGGTCGGCGTCGACGAAGATCTGGGCGATGGTCGATGAGCGGATCCCGGCGCCGGCCTGCAGTTCGGCGGCGGCCCGGGCGGCCAGGGCTGCGCCGACCGGTTCGTAGCCGGCGGCCCGCCACAGCTCGACCGCGGCCGCCAGGGCGTAGGTCTTGCCGGTCCCGGCCCGGCCGACCACGACATCGACCCCGTTGCCGGAGCTGACCAGGTGGCGGACCATTGCCGCCTGGTCCGCCCCGAGATCGCCCCGGTCCCCCAAGGCCTCGTCGACCACGACCGGGTCGACCAGCGCGACGCCGGCGTCTCGGCGTTGCTGGGCGCGGTGCAACATGTTCGCCTCGACCGCGAGCAGCTCGACCGTGGACCACCGCCGTGGTGTGGCGACCCCGACCGGGACGGCCTCGCCGCCGGCGTCGATGACGACGGGGCTATCGGAGCCTCCGGGGTCGATGGGCACGAGACGGTCGTCGGCGGTGGCAGTGTCTATGAGCGCCTCCAGCCGGGCCCGGTGCAGCCGGGTGCCGGGCGGGAGGCGTTCGCACCAGGCCCGGGCGACATCGGCCCGCTCGAACGTCGAGTTCGACCGGCACAGCCCGTCGCCGGGGTCCGAGAGCGACTCAATGATCTCGCCCATCGTGTCCTGGTGGAGGCGGGGTGCCTCGGTGGTGCCGGTGACGGCGACCACGTCGGCGGCTGTGATGCCGATGGCGGCGGCTTCGGCCTCCCATCCGGCGTACAGGGACGCCCCGTCGAGCGCCTCGGGCTTGTCGGGTCGGGTGCGGTAGGCGGCCACCTGCGCGGCCCGGGCTGAGGGGTCCAGGTCACCGGATTCGGCCAGGGCGTCGGCGATCTGGGCCCGTCGCTTCGAGAACAGCCGGCGCAGGCCCGCGTCGATGCCGTCGATCTCGGCGACCCCTTTGACCACCGGCCCCCACGCGACGCCGAGGTGTTCGGTCAGCTCGGAGCGCAGCACCGCCTGGTAGAGGAACCCGGCGGTGCGGGCCTGGCGGTAGATGGGCCGCGAGTCCAGCGACCCCCAGGTCCCGTCGTCTCGTTCCACCACGTTCAACGCCAACGCGTGCGTGTGGAGCTGCGGGTCACCCAGCCGGGAGGTCCGGTGCCGGAACCCGGCCACGACCAGGCCTTCGCCGGCCACGGTGGTGACCTGCCCGCCGATGCGCCGCCGGGACACCGTCGCATGCGCCTCCAGCCACGACAGGGCCTCATCCACCGCCCGCTCGTGGGCGGCCGCAACCGCCTCGGACACTGTCGGGCCGCCCAGCCCGTAGAGCACCGACACCGACTTCGGGGCCGAGAACGTCAGGTCCCAGCCCGGCACGCGGGCCCTCCCGGCCCGCCCGGCCAGCC
>CAZCJT010000105.1:0-7993 GCA_964498565.1 uncultured Acidimicrobiaceae bacterium | reverse complement strand
GGCGGTGACCACGGCCGCGGCGCCGGCCACGCCGGCGATCACCGCCGCGACCAGGACCACGCCACGGACTGCCGGGCGGGTCACCCCAGCCGGCCCATCAGTCCCCGACCAGCTCGAGGATCTCGCCCATGATCTTGGTGAGATCGAAGTCCTTGGGGGTGTACACGGCGGCGACGCCCGCCTCCCGCAGCGGGGCCCGATCGTCCTCGGGGATGATCCCGCCGGCGATCACCGGTGCGTCGCTGCCCGCCTCCCGGATGAGCCGCACCGTCTCGGGGACCAGCTCGAGGTGGCTGCCCGACAGGATCGACAGGCCGATGGCATCGACGTCCTCGTCGGCGGCGACCTGCGCGATCTGGGCCGGGGTCAGCCGGATGCCCTGGTAGATCACCTCGAAGCCGGCGTCACGAGCCGCGACGGCGATCTGCTCGGCGCCGTTGGAGTGGCCATCGAGCCCCGGCTTGGCGACGAGGAGGCGGGGCGGACCGCCGGGGCGGGCTTTGACCTTCTCGGCGACGGCCCGAAGGCCGGCGCTGGTGCCGTGCCCGGCGGCGGCCGCCACCCCGGTGGGAGCCCGGTACTCGCCGAACACCTCACGGAGCAGGCCCGACCACTCGCCGGTGGTGCCGCCGGCATGGGCCAGGTCGATGGTGGCCGGCATGATGTTCTCCCCGGACTCAGCGACCCGCCGGAGCTCGTCGAGGCTGCGCTTCACGGCGTCGTTGTCCCGCTCGGAGCGCCACTGCTGGACGTCGGCGATGAGCATGTCCTGGACGCCGGGGTCGACCTTCATGATCGCGTCCTCGCCGCCGAGGGGCGACGGCGCCGTCTCGGTGAAGGCGTTGACGCCCACGACGACCTGGTCGCCGGACTCGATGCGGCGCATCCGCTCGGCGTGGCTGCGAACGAGTCGGCCCTTCATCTCGTCGATGGCCTCGAACGCACCGCCGAGCTCGAGCACGTCGGTCATCTCGGCCCACGACGCCTCGACCAGCTCCGAGGTCAGGCGCTCCATGACGTGGGAGCCGTCGAAGATGTCGTCGTACTCCAGGAGGTCGGTCTCGTGGGCCAGCACCTGCTGGACCCGCAGCGACCACTGCTGGTCCCACGGCCGAGGCAGGCCGAGGGCCTCGTTCCACGCTGGCAGCTGGAGGGACCGGGCCCGGGCACTCTTCGACAGCGTGACGCCCAGGGCCTCGAGGACGATGCGCTGCACGTTGTTCTCGGCCTGCTGCTCGGTGAGGCCGAGGCTGTTGACCTGCACGCCGTAGCGGAACCGGAGGGCCTTCTCGTCGGTCACGCCGTAACGCTCGCGGCCGATGCGCTCCCACAGCCGCCCGAACGCCCGCATCTTCGCCGTCTCCTCGACGAAGCGGATGCCGGCGTTCACGAAGAACGAGATGGAGCCGAACACCTGGGCGAAGCGGTCCTCGTCGACCTGGCCCGACTCCTTCACGGCGTCGAGGACGCCGATGGCGTTGGCCAGGCTGTAGGCGATCTCCTGGACCGGCGTGGCCCCCGCCTCCTGCAGGTGGTAGCTGCAGACGTTCATGGGGTTCCACTTCGGGATCCACTCGGCGCAGAAGGCGATCATGTCCACGATCAGCCGGCGGCTCGGGATCGGCGGGAAGATGTAGGTCCCGCGCGACAGGTACTCCTTGACGATGTCGTTCTGCGTCGTGCCCCGCAGCGCCTTGGACTCCGTCCCCTGCTTCTCGGCGTTGGCGACGTACAGGCCCAGCATCCACGCGGCGGGCGCGTTGATCGTCATCGACGTGTTCATCTCGCCCTGCGGGATGCCGTCGAGCAGCTCGCCCATGTGGCCGAGGTGGGCCACGGGCACACCGACCTTGCCGACCTCACCCCGGGCCAGGACATGGTCGGGGTCGTAGCCGGTCTGGGTCGGCAGGTCGAAGGCGATCGACAGGCCGGTCTGGCCCTTCGAGAGGTTAGTCCGGTACAGCTCGTTGCTGGCCTTGGCCGTGGAGTGCCCCGAGTAGGTCCGCATCAGCCACGGGCGGTCCTTCTGGCGGGTCGTGGGCTCGCTCGGGGAACCGGTCATGCCCGGCATTCTCCGACACCGATCGCCGGCCACGCCACCCGGAGCTCAGGTCCGGAGCATCCTCGACACCGCTGCGGTCACCTCGTGCACCTTCGCGTCGAAGGCATCGTCGCCCTCCGTTCCCTCCGCTGCCGCGGCCTCCCGCACGCAGTGCCGGATGTGCTCGTCGAGCAGGCCCATGCCGACGCCCTGCAGCGCCTTGGTCACCGACGCGATCTGGGTGAGCACATCGATGCAGTAGGTGTCCTCGTCGACCATCCGCTGCAGCCCCCGCACCTGCCCCTCGATGCGTCGCAGGCGCGCCTGGTACTGGTCCTTGTCCATGGAGTATCCGGCCATGAGAGCAGCATAGCGGAACAATAGGGGTTGGGGGTATCCCCATCCGCATGCTACGGTGATCGCATGCGAACACGAGTGGACCTCCCCGTCGAGGGCATGACCTGCGCGGCGTGCTCCGCCCGCATCGCTCGCGGCCTCAACAAGCTGGACGGCGTCGAGAACGCCAACGTGTCCCTCGCATCCGCCCGGGCCACGATCGTCTACGACGACGAGCGGCTGGACGGCAGCGAGTTCGAGACCGTCATCACCAAGCTGGGCTACCAGGTGCCCGAGGTCGACGACCACGAGGCAGCCGAGGCCCGCTGGATCCAGACCATCACCCGACGCCTCGTCGTCGCCGCCGGGCTCACCGTCCCCGTCGTGGCCATCTCCATGATCCCGGCCCTGCAGTTCGACGGCTGGGCCTGGGTCGTCTTCGCCATGACCACGCCGGTCGTGCTCTTCAGCGGCATCGGCTTCCACCGCGCCGCCCTGCTCAATGCCCGCCACGGCACGGCCACCATGGACACGCTGGTCTCGATCGGGACGCTGTCCGCCTACCTGTGGTCGGCAGTCGCGCTCGTGTTCCTCGACGCCGGCAGCAACGACGACGGCATGTCGATGGCCGGGATGGCCGACATGGCGGAGGCGTCCGGTGACGCCCACGTCTACTTCGAGACCGCCGCCGTCATCGTCACCCTGATCCTGCTGGGGAAGTGGTTCGAGGCCCGGGCCAAGCGACGCAGCGGCGAGGCCATCCGGGCCCTGGCCGACCTGGGCGCACGCACCGCCACATTGGAGGACGGCACCGAGCTGTCGGTGGACGACCTCGCCGTCGGCATGCGCTTCATCGTGAAGCCGGGCGAGAAGGTCCCCACCGACGGTCGCATCGTCGACGGCGCCTCGGCGCTGGACGAGTCCATGCTCACCGGCGAGCCGGTGCCCGTCGACAAGTCCGTCGGCGACGAGGTCATCGGCGCCACGGTCAGCACCGACGGCCGGCTGGTGGTCGAGGCCACCCGGGTCGGGGGCGACACCGCGCTGGCCCAGATCGTGCGCATGGTCGAGGAGGCCCAGGGCAGCGCCGCCCCCGTGCAGCGCCTGGCCGACCGGGTCGCCGCGGTGTTCGTCCCGGTCGTGCTGGCCATCGCCCTCGCCACGCTGGTCGGCTGGTTCCTCACCGGGCACCCGGCCGACGACGCCTTCACCGCGGCCGTCGCCGTCCTCATCATCGCCTGCCCGTGCGCGCTCGGCCTCGCCACACCCACCGCGATCATGGTCGGCACCGGGCGGGGCGCCCAGATGGGTGTGCTCATCAAGGGCGGCGAGGTGCTCGAGCGCACCCGCTCGGTGGACACCGTGGTCTTCGACAAGACCGGCACCCTCACCGAGGCCCGCATGCAGCTGGTGTCGGTCGAGGCGCCCGACCCGGACGTCGACGAGTCGGTACTGCTCCGTCGCGCCGCATCGCTCGAGGCCATGAGCGAGCACCCGATCGCCGCCGCCATCACCGGCGCCACCGAGGACCTCCGGCCCGTCGAGGGGTTCCGGAACCTGGCCGGCAAGGGCGTGCGCGGCACGGTCGACGGCATCGAGGTCCTGGTCGGGCGGCGGTTGCTGTTCGACGAGGTCCCCACCGAGGTCGAGGCCGCGGCGGCCGCCCAGGAGGCGGAGGGCCGCACCGCCGTGCTGGCCGGCTGGGACGGTCGGGCCCGAGGCGTACTCTCCGTGGCCGACACCGTCAAGCCGAGCGCGGTGGAGGCGGTGACGGTCCTGCGGGACATGGGCCTCGACGTGGTGCTGCTCACCGGCGACAACCGGCGGACCGCCGAGGCCGTCGCCGCCCAGGTCGGCATCGACACCGTGCTGGCCGAGGTGCTGCCCGACGACAAGCTGGCCGAGGTCCGCCGCCTGCAGGAGGCCGGCAAGGTCGTCGCCATGGTGGGCGACGGCGTGAACGACGCCCCCGCCCTCGCCGCCGCCGACCTCGGCATCGCCATCGGCACGGGCACCGACGTGGCCATCGAGGCCTCGGACCTGACGCTCGTGTCGGGTGACCCCCGGGGTGTGGCCGACGCCATCGCCCTGAGCCGGCGCACGCTGTCGACCATCAAGGGCAACCTGTTCTGGGCCTTCGCCTACAACGTCGCCGCCATCCCGCTGGCCGCCTTCGGCCTGCTGGTCCCGATGATCGCCGCCGGCGCCATGGGGTTCTCCAGTGTCTTCGTCGTCACCAACTCCCTGCGGCTGCGCCGCTTCCGGAGCCACCGAGCCAACCCATCCCCCGAGCGAGAGGAGTCGACCCATGTCGACCGAGACCTACAACGTGCCTGACATCTCCTGCGGCCACTGCGTCGAGGCCATCACCGGTGCCGTGTCGCCGCTCGACGGCGTCGAGTCCGTCGACGTGTCGATCGACGACAAGACCGTCACCGTCGCCGGCAGCTTCGACGACGGCGCCGTGCGGGCTGCCATCGACGACGCCGGCTACGACGTCGCCTGAGATCCGTTCCGGGCGTGTGGCGTTGCGCTGACGCAACGCCAAGCACCCAGTTCGTGCGCCGCTGCTTCCGGGCGTGCCGCGTTGCGCAGGCGCACCACCACACGCCCGGTTGCGCGACGGCGGAGCGCGAGGGCCGTTCTGCGACCGCCGGAGGTTCGCACCCTTCCGGTGTGGCCTAGGCAAATCGGATCATTGGTGAACTCACCCTCAAGGAACCCTGAGACCGGGCCGAACACATCGGCATGTTCCGCTCCGCCGCATCCCTCCTCGCCAAGAAGACCGCCATCGTCGCCATCACGGGCGTGACCGTGATCGGTGGCGCCACCCTCGCCCTCGCCGCCGGTGAGGACGCCGAGCCGGCACCCACCGAGACCGTCCAGGCCCAGTCCACCACGGAGGGGACGACCTCCACGCCGTGCCCCGAGGCCGACGACGGCGCCACGGACGACGGCTCCACCGAAGCCACCGCAGGCGACGACGATTCGGTGACCGAGGACGCCGGCACAGACGACGGCACTGATGACGCGTCCGCAGGCGACGCCGGTTCCGTCGATCCGACCGCTGCCCTGGTCACCGAGGCCGCGGCCGCCTGCGGTGAGGACGACTCCCTCGAGGACCGCGCCGCTGGAGAAGGTGAAGAGTCCGATCTCGACACGGGCGACGAGCTCGAGGAGGGCGACGAGCTCGAGGAGGGCGACGAGCTCGGGGAAGGCGACGGCGACATCGCCTCGGCTGGCGAGGAGGTGACCGGTGACGACACCGTCCATCCCGAGAACCACGGTAAGTACGTGTCCGAGGCGGCCAAGTCCTGCAAGGAGGCTCCGGCCGAGGGGGAGACGACCTACAAGAACCACGGTGAGTGCGTCCGGGCGGTGGCCCAGGGCCAGGAGGGAAAGAAGGCCGAGCCGACCGACGAAGCCGAGATGACCGACACCGACACCGAGACCGAGACCGAGACCGAGACCGAGACCGAGGCCGAGACCGAGATCCAGGAGGCTCCGGCCCCCAAGGCGATCGCTCCGGCGCCGAAGCCGGCCAAGGAGAAGCCGGCCGCAGCCCAGGGGGGCGGCGGCAACGGCGGCGGTGGCAAGGCCAAGAAGAGCTGACAGGCACCGACCGGCTCCGGCCGGTCACCCCGCCTCACCGTCAGGTGAAGGCAGGCGGCATCGGCAGGTTCAGCGCATCGCTGAGCCTGCCGATGTAGTCGTTCCGGGGCACATCGATCGCCCCGAGGGAGCGCAGGTGGTCGGTGGTCCACTGGACGTCGAGGAGGCGGTCGACGCCGTCGGCGGTGAGCACGTCCACCAGGCCCACGAGGGCGACCTTGGAGGCGTCCCGTCGGCGGTGGAACATCGACTCCCCGGCGAACAGGCCACCGACCGACACCCCGTAGAGGCCGCCGGCGAGCGAGCCGTCGTCGACCGCCCACGCCTCGACGCTGTGGGCCCACCCCAGCTGGTGGAGGCGCCGGTACGCCTGGCGGATCTCGGTGGTGATCCAGCCGTGGGGGCGCTTGGGGTCGGCGCAGCGCTCGACGACCTCGTCGAAGGCGGTGTCGACGCGGATCTCGTAGTCGCCGCACGACCGGCGGAGGGAGCGGCTGACCCGCAGTCCGTCGAGCGGGATGATGCCCCGCGGGTCGGGCGACCACCACGCCAGCGTGCGCCCGCGGTCGACGTGCATGGGGAACAGGCCGTTGCGGTAGGCGTGCAGGAGGGTGCCGGGCGAGAGGTCGCCCCCGATGCCGACGACCCCGGACTCATCAGCGGTCCCCGCCGCAGGGAACGACCAGGCACAGGGCGGCGGTTCCACGGGCATGGGCCCCGATTCTCCCCGATGCCAGCTGCCGGGACCGATTCTGGACCTGCCGCGGCGATCCGTTGGCAGCTCGGTTCTGGGCCCGCCCGGCGGCGGGAATGATCGCCGGCAGTTGTAGCGAACAGCCCACCAGCAGGCGCCACGACGACCGAAGGCCCCGGCACTGCCGGGGCCTTCTTGGTTCTCCCGGCAGCGGGCGGACCCGCGAGGGGATCAGTACTCGTAGAAGCCGGTGCCGGACTTGCGACCGAGGTGCCCGGCGCTGACCATGCGGCGCAGCATCGGCGTGGCCGCGTAGTTGGGGTCGCGGAACTCGTCGTAGAGGGCGTCGAGGATCGACAGCGAGGTGTCGAGGCCCACCAGGTCGAGGAGGGCGAAGGGGCCCATCGGGAAGTTGGCCCCACCCTTCATGGCCGAGTCGATGTCGTCACGGCTTGCGGTGCCGTTCTCCAGCATCCGCACCGCGTTGTTCAGGTACGGGAACAGCAGGTGGTTCACGATGAAGCCGGCCCGGTCCTTCACCTCGACCGGGGACTTGCCGCAGGCCTCGGCGAAGGCACGGACCTCGGCGATGGTCTCGTCGGAGGTGACGATGGTCTGGATCAGCTCGACCAGCGACATCATCGGTGCCGGGTTGAAGAAGTGGACACCGCAGACCCGCTCGGGCCGGCTGGTGCGCACCGCCATGTCGGTCACCGACAGGGTGGAGGTGTTGGTCGCCAGGATCGCCCCGTCCTTGCACACCTTGTCGAGCTCGTCGAACAGCTCGAGCTTGGTGGGCAGGTCCTCGACGACCGACTCGATCACGAGGTCGCAGTCGGCCAGGTCGGCGACGGCCGAGGTGGCCCGGACCCGGGCGACGGCGGCGTCGGCATCGTCCTGGCTCATGCGCTCCTTGGCGACGAGCTTCTCGAGCGACTTCTGCATGGCAGCCACCGTCTGGTCGGCCGACTCCTGCTTGCGGGACCGCAGCACCACGTCGAAGCCCTTGGTCGCCGCGACCTGCGCGATGCCGGACCCCATGATCCCCGAACCGATGATGCCCACGCTCTTGATCGTCATGCGTCACACCGTACCGAGCAGTAACCAGAGGCCGGAAAAGCCGCCGGGGCCCGCCACCGGCCCTCGGTGGGGCCCGACGTGATCTGGGAGACTGGCCGCATCCCGGACAGCGGCATCATCCCCACCGGCTACGAGCGGACCCTTCCGCCGGAGGCGCAGCTGCTCGTGCGCGCCCGGCGCCGGGCGCTGACCCGCATGGCGGCCGGCCGAGTCCTGGACCTCGGCGGGGC
>CAZCJT010000104.1:0-8011 GCA_964498565.1 uncultured Acidimicrobiaceae bacterium | reverse complement strand
TTTCCGCGGATACGCGGACGCTCAATCAGCTACCTGGTCGGTGGATCCAGGCTTAGGAGTCGTGAGAGAATTACTTGGCCGTGAGGGTGTAGTTCCACTGGCCGTGCCAGTCGTGGGGTGCGAGTGGCAGTGCGGCGAGTTCGGCGTCGGTGATCTTGACGCCGGTCGGGTAGTAGCCCTCGTCGAGGCCGGCTTGGACGGTGAGCCCGGTTCGCGTGGTGGTGGCGATGAGGTTGACGACGGCTTCGTGGCTGTGCAGGGGTCGTCCCCGCCAGTTCATGGTGATCTGGGAGAACAGGCGGTGCTCGATTTTGTTCCACTTGGAGGTGCCGGGCGGGTAGTGGCACACGGTGATGTCGAGGCCGGTGCGTTGGGCGAGCTTGGCGAGTTCGACCTTCCAGAGCCGGCCCCGGTAGCTGTTCGATCCGCCGGCATCGGCGGTGACGAGTAGCCGGTGGGTGTCGGGGTAGGCGGCGGATCCCATGGTGTCCACCAGCGGCCGATCGTTGCGGCGGCAAAGGCGGCGGTGTCGTGGTCGTCGCCGACGGAGACCCACGCGTTGTTGGCGTCGATGTCGTAGACCCCGTAGGGGATCGCTTTGGGTATCTCGGGGTCGGGGAAGTCGTGCACCTCGACCTCGTCGGGCTGGCCGGCGGGCTGGTATTCGCGGCCGCCGTTGGCCTTGTTGCCCACGAGCTCCTTCTTCTTCGCGTCGACGCTGATCACCGGGTCACCCGCCGCCAGGTACTCGCCGGCGAGGGTGTTGATGTAGCGGAACTGGCCGTCCCCGGTCGGGATGCTGGCGGCCCTCGGCCTGTTTGGAAGGTGCTTGCAGGCTGTAGTCCATGTACCGCAACAGATCGGCCACCGTGGACGTGGAGATCTTGTGGCCCAGCCGCTCGAGCTCTTCGGACAGATTGCGTAGCGACTTGGTCGTCCACCGCAACGGCGACATCGGATCACCCCGCGACTCGGGCTCGACCAGCGAATCCAAGGTGGGCAGCACCTCGGGATCGGCCTCCAGTGTCGAGGGCCGGCCCGCCCCGGGACGGCGCACACGACCCTGGGGGATGTCACCGCTGGCGACCTCGCGCGATCCGGTATTGACCGTCGACCGGGACATGCCCGTGGCCCGGGCCACACCGGTGATCCCACCACGGCCGCACGCCCGAGCAAGACCACCCGCCACCACACGACGCTGGCGCTCATCGAGCACCGGTGAGATCACCGCCCACACCTCACCGAACGCCAGCTCGTCGAGCTCCACACACCCACACTACAACGCGCGAGTAATTAGATCAGGGACCCATAGTCTCCAGGTCCTTTCAACGAATCATAACTAGATCCGCTGTCCGGATTCCTCGGGGCACCCCAGTCATACTGGATCGATGCCCGGCGTCGACCTCGTGCCACTCAGATGCACTCCCACATCGGTCGCTCCGGAGAACGACCAGTGGCCCGCGGGTGTGACGGTCCGCAGGAGGTACGCAACTCCCCATGGCGACGTCTTCGCGGGTGTGGGCGCCCATGGTGAGGTGCCGAAGGACGCAGACAACCTCGTCTATGTGGTCGGCGAGCGAGTGCCGGCGAGCTGGCTGCCGCTCGGTCCTCACCAGAAGGTGTCGGGCGGACGGCTGTGGGCCAAGCGCGCAACGCTTCACGCCGGCGCCGCTGGGGAGGTGGGAGCCTGTCGGATTCGAGTAGATCAGTCTCGTCGGGCCGGCTGGTCGCTCTCGGCTCGCAAGCGAGCAATCCGACTCCGGTTCGGCTCTGAGGCTCTGGACCTCCGTCACGACAAAGACGACGTTGCGCTACTCACATCAGGCCCAGCCGTGAAGGCACGATTCAGGGTTCAGGCCGGCCTCACGAACGAGCGTCCGGTCAAGGACCTCTCCGGTAGCCCACTCGTCTGCTGCCCAGCCGAGTCGACGCCGGAAGAGATCGCTCTCTACGTCCTCGTCGCCGAGTGTGAGCTTCCCGAGGAAGCGAGCCACCCTCTGATGATCTTGCTGGACATCGGCTTGTAGCAGCCGCCGACCGAGGCGCACATCAGTGCCGTTATACATGGTGTGGCGGTCCTCCTCAGATCGACCATTCGCGAGCGGCACGACCTGCCCCCGAATGTGCGCCGGGACCGAGCGACAGCACTGACCTCTACCGCCGGGTAGGCGGGACGGTCTCCGCGGAGTGACCGTCCCGAAACGACGGACAACGCTGCCCCGTAACGCGACGGCACGCCCCCCCCGGGGGGGAGCACGTCGAGCGTCGTCCCCGGCGACGTGGACGTTGAGGGCCGATGTCCGGCCGCTTCCCGGTGGACAACACTGCCACCCGATGGGCCGGGGACCCTTCCGAGCTGCGGGCCCGGCTGCGCGGCACGACGGGGACCGGCCGGTGACCGTGCCTGGCCGGTTCGAGTCGTCCTGCAAGCGATTCGGGGAGATCGTGGGTTGTCAGCCGCGCCCTGCTGACTGCAGGATCGCCGGTCCGAGCCAGTGCTCGGCCAGGTGGGTCGCGGCGGCGTCAGACAAGTGTACGCCGTCGGGGCGGCCGTTGGATTGGCCCTCGACCTCCGTGGTGAACGTGCTGTTCGGGCAGAGACGCTGGTAGAGGTTCTGGATCTGCACGTCGTAGCCGGTGGACGTCAACCGGCGCACCACCTGGTTGTACGCGCCCAAGCGCTCGACCAGCGTCTCGGCCGGCAAGCCAGCGTAGTGACGCTCGGCGTCCGCGCAGGGGGCGAGGGTCCACAACAGGCGCGCCCCGCTGCTTGTCAGTGCCTGGGCGCGATCGGTGAGCTCGCCGAAGAGCCAGTTGTCGTGGGCGGGGTCGCCCACGGCCGAGAACTCATCGCTGCCATCAACACGAGCGTCGACGAGCTGCCCGAGGCCGTCCTGGGCCACGACCACATCGGGATCGAACTGGCCGACCACGCTAGGGTATGACGCGATCACATCGATGCAGTTCTGTGGGAATGCATAGACGGTGCGGTCTCGTCCCCGCCGGAACTCGCCGTAGTCGGCCAGCGGGCACCCGCGTTCGGAGGCATCGTGGACGACGATGTCGTCTCGTTGCTGGCTCCACGCGACGAGCCCGGTCGCGAGGTTCCGCGACATCGAGTCACCGACCACCATGATCCGCAACGGAGGGGGAGGCGGCGTGGTCGTGGGCACCGTCGTCGCGGGCGATGGCGGTGGAGGCCCAACCGGGCTTGTGTCCGAGAGGGCGGCGACGGCGGGTGGCTCGCTCGTCGACGTGGTTGACGTCCCCTCACCCCCGCCCGGGGTGGCCAGAACGGTCGTCGTGGGTCCCTCGGGCAGAGTCGTCGACGGCAGGGGCGGGGTCGCGGCGTCAAGGGTGACCGTGGGCGGGGGCGTCACGGTGGCGATCAGGGCGACGGCGACGCCGGCGGTGGCGACGCTCGCGTTCGCCCATCCGACCGCGCCGATACGCGACGGCCAACGCCCGGCGCGTATCGGACGCTCCAGCAGCCGCCACGAGACGACCGCCAACGCGATCGTGATGCCCATGCGCAGGGCGAACAGCGGCCACTCGCCGATATCGGCACCCTCGTCGTCGATCATCAAGAAGACGGGCCAATGGAAGAGGTACACGCCGTAGGAGATGCGGCCGAGGCGCACGAGCGGCGACCAGGCCAGGGTCCGGGCGACGATCGTTCCCTCCTGGGTTCCCGCGGCCACGACCATCGCGGCGACCAGAGCGATGCCCGCCAACCCACCCTCGTACAGGCGGCTGTCGAACTCGTCGAGGACGAGCCAGGTCAGGACCGACGCTCCGAGAGCGACCGCCCCGACGGCGTTGAGCACCGACCGCCGGGCGCCAGCGAAGCGCACGAGACGGCCGTTGCGGGTCAACAGGACCGCCAGCAGCGCACCGACGAGAATCTCCGCGGCCCGCGTGTCGGTCCCGAAGTACGATCGGAGCGGCGGCTCGCCAGGCTGATGCAGCACGCGCATCCACAGCGTCGAACCCGCCACTGCCGTGACGACCACCAGCGACATCATCCACCGACGGCCCCGCGCCACCCACAGCAGGGCGATCGTGGCCAGAGGCATGCACAGATAGAACTGCTCCTCGACCGCGAGCGACCAGAAGTGTTGGAACGGCGACGGATCACCGAACAAATCGCCGTACTCCTGGCCCGACAGGATGAACCGCCAATTCGCGGTCCAGGTCAGCGCTGCGAGCAGGTCGCCACGCAAAGAGCCGATCGGGCCGTCACCCGTCACGGCCACAAACACGCCCACCAATACAACCGCGGCGAGCGACGCCGGAACGAGACGACGCGCCCGCCGGCCCCAGAAGCGGGCCAGGTCGATGCGCCCACTGCGGTCATGCTCGATGAGCAGAAGGCTCGTGATGAGAAAACCCGACAGGACGAAGAACGTCGTGAGCGGAAGGTAACCCCCCGAGATCCAATCGAAACCGTTGTGGAACCCGAGCACGCCAAGCAACGCGACCGCCCGCAACCCGTCGAGCGCCGGCAGGTACGGGTCTGCCCAGGGTTCGGTTGACGGTGGATAAGAGCTTCAGGCCGCCTGGACGCGGTCGTTGTGGAGGGCGAGCTCGAACTCGACGGGGGTCAGTCTGCCGAGTCGACGCTGCCGGCGTCGCCGGTTGTAGGTGCGTTCGGTCCAGTCGATGATCGCGACGCGCAGGTCGTCGCGGGTGGCCCAGCGTTGCCGGTCGAGGACGTTCTTCTGGAGGAGCGAGAAGAACGATTCCATGGCCGCGTTGTCACCGGCCGAGGCGACCCTTCCCATGGAGCCGACGAGGCCGGCGTCGGCGAGCTCGCGGCGGAAGTCTCGGGCCCGGAACTGGGATCCGCGGTCGGAGTGGATGATCACGATGCTGGCCGGGTTGCGGCGGGCGACCGCGGTGCGCAGCGCGGTGGTGGCGAGCTGGGCGGTCATGCGGTCCGACATGGAGTAGCCCACGATCCGGTTGGAGCACAGGTCCTTGAACGCGCACAGGTAGAGCTTGCCTTCGCCGGTGGGGTGCTCGGTGATGTCGGTGAGCCAGACGGTGTCGATGTCGTCGGCCACGAAGTTCCGCTGGACCAGGTCGTCGTGCACGGCCGGGCCGGGCGTCTTGCCCGCACCCTTGCGGCCCTTCTTGGTGGTGGTCGACCAGATGTTGTGGTCACGGCAGAGCCGATGGACCCGGTTCTCCGAGCACGTCTCGCCGTCGGCTTCGAGCTCATCGGCGATGAACCGGTAGCCGAACTCGGGATCATCCGCGTGGATGTCGATGATCTTGTTGACCAGCCGGGCGTCGTCCCAGTCCCGGTCACACACCGGCTGGTGGCGCCACTTGTAGAAGCCCTGGGAACTGAAGCCGAGCACGTCGCAGGTCACCGTGACGGGGATCCCGTCGACGGCAAGGTCGAGGACCAGCGGGTACATCATTTTGGGGCCGAGTCCTTGGCGAAGTACGCCGTGGCCCGCCGGAGGATCTCGACCTCTTGCTCGAGACGACGGTTCCGGCGACGCAGCTCAGCCAGCTCGGCCTGCTCGGTCGTGGTGACGCCCTCGGTGACACCGTCGTCGATGTCGGCTTGGGCCATCCACCGCTTCAGCGTCGTGACCGAGATCCCGAAGTCCGCGGCGATCGACTCCAACGACACATCACGCGTTCGAGCGACGCGCACGACGTCGTCTTTGAACTCCTGGGGGTAGCGCTTGGGCATGGGGACATCCTTCCCGCACAGCGATGCCGTGCGTATGAGATGTCAACCAGACCCTGGGCAGACCCTACGGAAGACCCGCGCCCTCCGACCCACGCGCATCCGACCAGCCCGCGATCCGATCCCCAGAGTTCATGTGACAGCTCTACTCGAAACCCGGGTAGTGAGCATCAGCCGGATCTTGGCGGCCCGCTCGGGCCCGAGGAGATCGAAGAACTGGCCCCGTGGCGGGCCCAGGGCACCCACGCCACCGTCACCCCATGATCCGGGCAGGACACCCGTGGCGCGTGGCCGCACGCGACGGATCGTGCGAGCTGTCACCGCCGCAACCGCGCGGTCTCGCTTCAGCCGGAGACGACGTGAGCAGGCCGTAGAAGTATGACTGGTAAGATTCCTACAATGAAGGTCACCGAGAAGGGCCAGGTCACCATCCCGAAGGAACTCCGAGACGCCCTTGGTATCGGCGCTGGGACCGAGGTCGAGTTCGAGCGTCGCAAGGACGTCATCGTCGTGCGCAAGAGCACCAGCGCACCCTCCCGAGGTCGCCAACTTGCCGAGCGGCTCAGAGGTCGAGGAGACGTGCTCATGACCACGGACGAGATCATGGCCCTCACCCGCGGCGCCTGACATGGCTGCGGGCACGCTCGTCGACAGCAACGTTTTGCTGGACATCCTCACCGAGGACCGGTGTGGGAGCACTGGTCCGCGAACGCCCTGGCGGACGCGGCTGAGGCGGGTCCTCTCTACATCAACCCGATCGTGTACTCGGAGGTGTCGATCCGGTTCACCACGGTCGAAGCCCTCGAGGACGCGCTCCCATCGGAGGACTATCGGCGCGAGCCGATCCCGTGGGCGGCCGCGTTCCTGGCCGGCAAGGTCTTCCTCGACTACCGGCGCAACAAGGGGACGAAGTCGACGACACTGCCGGACTTCTTCATCGGAGCCCACGCAGCCGTCACCGGACTCGACCTGCTGACCAGAGACGTCGGCCGGTACCGGACCTACTTCCCGACGGTGGCGCTCATCGCGCCAGAGACCTGACGCTCGCTCCCAAGGAGTATCACCAAACGATCACAGGGTTCGACGCGTCAGACGCCCAGATCGCCGGCTCGGTGACGGTTCTCCCGCAGGCGGACGTCCCCGAAGATTGGTCTTCAGCGTCCCCGATACGCGCCGATCTGTTGCGCTCTCCGAGTCGGCACGGTCGGCGTTAGGGGCGACCGTTATGTAGTGCTACCTAGCTGCGGCCCGTGCTGAAGCGCCGGCAATAGGTGCGTTGCTGTCGGGCACGCCCCAACAGCTCCTCACCCGCACCGCCGGATCTACTCAATGCCGCCAGTTTGCTCGGGTTGGGATCGTCGTGCCTGCGAGGATCACTGTCTCACCGAGAAGTGAGGTTCTGGGTGAACTTCGCCGCCGTCATCCCCAGCGCCTCAGCCGTTCAAGGACATCACGGAGCGACGTCAGGTACTCCTCCGCGTCCTCCGGGTCTCGTCCGACGACTCCCTTCCATGGCGAGTCGTCGCTCGTCAGGTCGGTCGTCGACCGGAAGTCCGTCTCAGCGATCGGGATGCCCGTCTCCCGGTCCCAGCGCCACTCACCGATGAACTCACCCGACGCCGCCTTGTATCGACCCGGGAGGTCGGACATCCCGTGCTGGACGAGCGCAACCCGGTACTCGTATCGGTCACAGAGCAGGTTGTACTCGGCCTCGTTAGGCACGAGGTCAGACAGGAACTCTCTGAGATCGCTGCGAAGCAGCTTGCTGAACGGATAGATCCATCGCTGACCACTCCAGCGGGGCAGGTTCTGCACGGCGTTGTCATCTAGGACGCGGTAGTCGTGAAGCACGTCGGCTGCCGGCGAGGGCGTCTGCTCGCCATGGAAGTTGCGCCAGGACGGCTCAAGGAGGAGGCGTAGGAGCACGTCGTCGCGATTGGTATGGACCGCGGTGAGACCCATCACGCGAAGAGCCAGCAGAGCGGGGTAGTGCCTCAACTGCTCAAGCTGGTGCTGGAAAGTTCCAGTGAAGACGGTTCGAGCTTGGAGAAGCCGATGCACGATCTCGACCCAGTAGTCGGCATAGCTCCGATCTCGGTCATAGAACACCCCGGTCACCGTTAGGCGGAGGAGCGGAGCAGTCGTCGCTCGAGCAGCGGTTATCACCTCATCGATCATCGACCAGTCGAGCGACGGCAGATTGATCGGCTGTTCGCGGGTCTCGGCCACGACGCTATTGGTGGCATCCATAAGCCTGGATCCACCGACCAGGTAGCTGATTGAGCGTCCGCGTATCCGCGGAAA
>CAZCJT010000103.1:0-8115 GCA_964498565.1 uncultured Acidimicrobiaceae bacterium | reverse complement strand
CGCCGGCCGCGACGAGCGGCGAGACGCTGGTCGACGCGGGGTCGTGGGCCCACACCGACACGCGACTCCCCTCGGTCGCGTCGAGCAGCGCGACGCACGCCGAGCGCACACGCTCCAGGCGAAGCTCTCCCTGCGTTTGGCTCGGCACAGCCACAGCCATCGTCTCCCGTCTCGGTTTTCGCCCGCCAGCGCCAACCGAACCGGGAACCTACGCGCTGGGCCGCCTCGCCCGCACTGTCAGAGCTGCGGGTTCTGTCGCCGACGGCGTCAGCGGTCGAGCGCGCTGGGCACCGGCGTGCGGGCCGGCTCGGGGACGGCGCCGTCGGGCGGCCACGGGTCCACCCCTTCCTCGAGCGGAACCTCGAGCGAGCGGAGGAGCTGGGCGAACATCGACCAGTTGGCGATGGCGATGACCACCTCGAGCCGCGCCCGCTCGTCGGGCACGGCGGCCTCGAGCTCGGCCCAGGTCCGGGGGCTGATCGCGCCGGCGCCGAGGGTCTCGTCGGTCGCGGCGAGCACGGCTCGGTCCGCTGCGCCGAAGCGGTCGCTGCCCTGCCAGTCGCGCACGGCGACGAGGTCGTCCTCGGAGATCTCCAGCATCCGGGCGACGCGCCAGTGCTGGGTCCACTCGTACATCGAGCCCTGCCGCCAGCCGATGCGCATGATGATCAGCTCGCGGAGCCGGGCGTCGAGCGCGCCGTTCCACAGCAGCTGGTGGAGCAGCCCGTTGACGCGGGCGGCGAGGTCCTCGTGGCGGAGCAGCACCCGGAACACGGAGAGGTCCGCCATCCCGGCGGGCACGCCGACGCGCTCGGCGGCGGCACGGGCGTCGTCCAGGTCGAGCATCGGGATCCGGGCGTCCGGTGGCAGCATCATCGTGTCCCCCTCAGGTGGCGGCCCGCCGGCGTCCGCCGGCGGGCTCGGGTGTCTACCAGCGGACCGGGACCCGACGGGGCCCGCGCACCTGACCGCCGCTCCACGACACCGCGTCGGGGTCGGTCAGCTCGAAGGTGGGGATCCGGTCGAGGAACCGCTCGATGGCCACCCGCAGCTCCATGCGGGCCAGGTTCGACCCCAGGCAGCGATGGATGCCGGAGCCGAAGGCGAAGTGGCGGTTGCGCTGGCGGTCGATGATGAACTCGTCGGGCCGCTCGAAGTGCTCCGGGTCCCGGTTGCCGGCGGGGAACGCCATGAGGATCTTGTCGCCCTTGCTCATGGGGCACCCGTTGAACTCGGTGTCCTCGGCGACGTAGCGCGCCATCGTGACCGGGCTGTAGAAGCGGAGGAACTCCTCGACGGCGCTGGTCATCAGCTCGGGTTCGTCGCGCAGGCGCTGCTGGTCCTCGGGGTGGGTGGCGAGGTGGTAGAGGCTCGAGCCGATCGAGCTCCACGTGGTGTCGATGCCGGCGAGCAGCAGCAGGAAGCAGCTGCCGATGCGGTGCGGGTCGTCGAGGGGGTCGCCGTCGTGGCGGGCCTCGACGAGCATGGTGATGAGGTCGTCGGGACGCTCGCCCTCGGGCACTCGCTCCCGCTCGTCGAGCTTGGCCTTGAAGTACTGGATGACCTCCATCACCGCGTCGGCCGAGCGCTGGATGTCGTGGAACCCCTGCTGCAGGATCGTGACCGCCCAGCCGGTGAAGATCGACTCGTCCTCCAACGGCACGCCCAGCATCCGGGCGATCACCCGCACGGGGATGTGCTGGGCGTAGTCCTGGGCAGCATCGGTGCGCCCGGCGTCGGCGAAGTCGTCGATCAGGTCATCGGCGAGCCCGTGGGTGATGGGCGTGAGCTCCTCGATGCGGCTGGGGCCGAACCGAGGCAGGAGCATGCGCCGGGCCCAGGTGTGCACGGGCGGATCGGAGGTGATCGGCGGGGCGATCAGCATGATGGCCGCCTCCGGGTTGAGCTCCCGCCCCGGCGTGATCACGGCGATGTCTCGCGAGGAGAACCGCTCGACGTCGTGGGCGATCGCGGCCAGGTCGTCGTAGCGGGTGGGCAGCCACGTCGGGCCGTAGCGCTCGGTGTGGGCGATCGGGCACCGGTCGCGGAGCTCGCCCCACACCATGGCGGGGTCGGCGACGTAGTCGGGGTCGAGGATGTCGAAGTCGGTGGCCCAGTCCTGGACCTCGGAGTTCGATTCGGTGGCGGTCATGGCGGAGGCCTCGGTGCGTGCGTGCGGGTGGACGATCGACGCCGTTGACGTCGTCGACGGAACACTATCGCTGGTTTGTCTCGCCGTGGAACACGTGACAGGATCCGTCGCACAACGGGCCGGAGGAGGACCATGCCAGCGGATGCCGCATCGGCCCAACGGGGGCCGTGGGGGGCGGCGGCCATCGTCGGGGTCGCCGAGACGGACTACGTGCGGGGCGCGGACCAGCACGTGTGCGACCTCATCTTGTCGGCGTCGATGGACGCCATCCTCGACGCCGGCCTGACGCCGGCCGACGTCGACGGCATCATCCCGCCGCCGGGCTTCATGCCCACCGAGGAGATCGCCGCCAACCTCGGGATCCCCGACGTCGCCTACCACGTCAGCGTGCTCATGGGCGGCGCCTCGCCGACCGCCTCGCTGCAGACGGCAGCGATGGCCGTGACGAACGGCCTCGCCGACACCGTGCTCGTGACGCTGGGGTGGAACGGGTACTCGGCCCTGCGCCCCAAGCCCGACGCCCGCCCCACGAAGCGGACCATGAACCTCGGCCCGATGGCCGAGACCGTGCGCAACCTCTACGCCCCGTACGGGCTCATGTCCGCCGCCCAGCACTACAGCCTCTACCTGCGCTACTACGTCGACACCTTCGGGGTGCCCGCCGACGCCGCCGCCGAGATCGCGCTGACGTGCCGGGAGAACGCCCACGACAACGAGCGGGCCCTGATGCGGGGCCGCCCGCTCACCCGTGAGGACTACGACGCCGCGCCCTACATCGCGGAGCCGCTGCGCAAGTACGACTGCTGCCTGGAGACCGACTGCGCCGCCGCTGTGGTCGTCACCTCCCTCGAGCGGGCGCGCGACCTGCGCCACGCCCCGGTGGTGTACATGGGCGGCGCCGAAGGGCACCCGAGCCCGGCCGACGAGATCGTCAACCGCCCCGACCTGCTCGAGCTGGGCATCCACCGGGCCGCGCCCCGGGCCTTCGGGCGCGCCGGCGTGGGGCCCCAGGACATCGACGTGCTCGAGATCTACGACTGCTTCACCTACGTGGTGCTGCTCCAGCTCGAGGCGCTGGGCTACGCCGAGCCGGGCGGCGCCGCCGACTTCGTCGCCGGTGGGACCATCCGCAAGGGCGGACGGTTCCCGCTGAACACCCACGGCGGCCTGCTGTCCCAGGGGCACTGCTGGGGCATGAACCACATCGTGGAGGCCACCCGCCAGATCCGGGGCGAGGCCGGCGCGGCCCAGGTGGCCGGCGCCGAGCTCGCCCTCGTCACCGGCTACGGCGACCTGGGTGACGGCAGCGTGGCGATCCTGGGGGTCGACCGGTGAGCGGCACGTTCACCCCGCGGCCCGAGTGGCTGGCGCTCGAGTGGCACCGGGCCTGCCTCGAGGCCGGCACGCTCACGATCCAGCGCTGCGCCGGGTGCGGCGAGTGGCGCCACCCACCCCGGCGCTTCTGCACCCGGTGCCAGTCGCCCGAATCCCGGTTCGAGCCCGTCCCCGGCACGGGGGTCGTGCGCTCGCTGGCCGTGAGCCACCGCAGCATGGACCCGGGCTGGCAGGCCCAGGTCCCGTTCGCGACCCTGGTCGTGGAGCTGGACGAGGGCCCCCGGGTCCTCGCCGCCACCCGCGCCCAACCCGAGGAGGTGCCCATCGGCACCGCCGTCGCCTGCACGATCGAGGCTCGCTCGGAGGACTTCGCCCTCCTGTGGGCCGAACCCACCACCGCATGAGCCAGGAGGCCGACGGGCACCCGTCACCCACACCATGATCCGCACCCGACTCACCGACCTGCTCGACTGCGAGCACCCCGTCATGCTCGCCGGCATGGGCGGCGTCTCCTACGCCGCCCTCGTCGCCGCCGTCAGCGATGCCGGGGGCTTCGGCACGCTGGGCGCGGCGCCCATGGGCCTCGACCGCCTGCGCGACGAGATGGCCGAGGTGCGCCGGCGCACCGACACGCCCTTCGGCGTCGACCTGCTCACCGCCCTCCCCGGCGGCATGGAGGCCCAGGTCGAGGCCATCATCGCCGGCGGTGCGTCCGTGTTCGTCGCCGGCCTGGGCGTGCCCCGAGAGGTGGTCGACCAGTGCCACCGCGCCGGCATCCTCGTCATGAACATGTGCGGCAAGGTCCGCCACGCCGAGGCCGCTGTCGAGGCCGGCTGCGACGTCGTCATCGCCCAGGGCACCGAGGCCGGTGGCCACACCGGCACGGTGGCCACCATGCCGCTCGTGCCCCAGATCGTCGACGCGGTCGGCGACCGGGTCCCGGTCGTGGCCGCCGGCGGCATCTTCGACGGTCGCGGCCTGGCCGCCGCCCTCGCGCTCGGCGCCGACGGCGTGTGGGTCGGCACCCGGTTCATCGCCACGCCGGAGGCCCACGTGGTGTCCGGCTACCGGGAGGCCCTGGTCGAAGGACGCGACGACGACACCGTCATCACGCGGGCCTACACCGGCAAGACCCTGCGCGCCGTGCGCAACGCGTACACCCAGCACTTCGAGGACCACCCCGAGGACCTGGCCCGGTTCCCGGACCAGATCGGCCGGTCGATGGGCGACGGTGCCATGCACCTCGGCGCGTCGCCCGAGACCGAGGGGATCGATCCGTCCAAGGAGTGCTACGCCGCCGGGCAGGCGCTCGGTGGCATCCACGAGGTCGTCCCCGCAGGCGAGCTCGTGCAGCGCTTCGTCGAGGAGGCGGAGCGAGAGCTCGACCGGCTGTCCGGGCTGCGGGCGACCCGCGCCTGACCCGGCGCCGGACCACACGAAGAAAACAGGAGCAACCATGACCATCACCGAAGACACGGCCCTCGACGTCGATGCCTGGCTCGACGAGAACTGGGACCCCGACCTGACCGTCGGCGAGTGGTGGGCCCGTCTCGCCGACGCCCGCCTCGCCCACCCGATGCTGCCGGAACCGTGGGGCCGTGACTGGTCCCGCGAGGAGACCACCGAGCTCGTACGCGGGATGGTGCAGCGCAAGGCCCTCGGGCCGCCCTCGGGGCTCGGGATGATGCTGGCGGCGCCGACGATCATGACGCATGGCTCCGAGGAGCTGAAGCAGCGCCTCCTCCCGCAGATCTTCAACGGCCAGCACGGCTGGTGCCAGCTGTTCTCCGAGCCCGGCGCCGGCTCCGACCTCGCCGGCCTGCAGTGCCGGGCCGAGCGCGACGGTGACGAGTGGGTCGTCACGGGCCAGAAGGTGTGGACGTCGCTCGGCCAGTGGGCCGACTACGGCATCCTCATCGCCCGGACCGACCCCGATGCGCCCAAGCACCGGGGCATCACCTACTTCGCCTTCCCGATGCTCCAGGACGGCGTGGAGGTGCGCCCGCTGCGGGAGATGACCGGGCGGGCGCTGTTCAACGAGGTGTTCATCGACGAGGCCCGCGTGCCCCACGCCAACGTGATCGGCGACGTGGGCGACGGCTGGCGGGTGGCCAACACCACGCTGATGTTCGAGCGCAGTGGCATCGGCGGCAACAACGTCGCCGCCCCGAGCGCGGCCAACCCCGGCACCATCGCCGGCCACCTCGACCGTCCCGCCGGCTCCTTCGAGCACGAGGTCGCGACCCTGTCCGAGGGCGGCGTCGGGGCGGGCCGCGTGAAGTCGCTGATCCAGCTCGCCCGCCAGCAGGGCAAGCTCGAGGACCGCACCATCCGGGACGACCTCATGCGGCTGCACTCCATGGTCGAGATCACCGGCTGGCACCTGGGTCGCATGAAGTCGGGCAACGCGGCCACCGGGGGCGAGGGCAACCTGGCCAAGCTGCGCAACAGCGACGTCATCCGCCTCGCCCGCGACCTGGGCTGCCGGATCCTCGGCCCCGGCGCCACCCTCATGGGCCCGGACGCGCCGTCGGGTGGGTCGATCCAGGAGATGACCATGTTCTCGCCGTCGCCGTCGATCTACGGCGGCAGCGACCAGGTGCAGCGCAACATCATCGGCGAGCGGGTGCTCGGCCTCCCCAAGGAGCCGGGCCCGGACAAGGCCACGCCGTTCAAGGAGCTCCCGCAGAACACGTCGCCGACCCGCTGAACGCAGCCCCGTCCCGTCGCGGCACGCGACGGGACGGGTGCTATGTTGCCGGCCGGCACACTCGTGCCAACGCTCCGGGGGGTGCGGGTGCTCGATCTCGAAGCCGCGGTGAGCGGCGTGTTCACCGGTGGGAGCTACGCGCTCATCGGCGTGGCCATCACGCTGATGTTCCGGTCGACGGGTGTGCTGTCGTTCGCGCACGCCGCCTTCGCGGCCGTCGCCGCGTTCGTCTACGTCGACTTCGGTGACCGGGGCTGGCCGCTGCCGCTGGCCGCCGCGGTGGCCGTGCTCGCGGCGACGGTCTACGGCTTGCTCGTCGAGCGGTTGGCGGTCCGCCCGCTGGTCGGCGCCAGCCCGGCCACCCGGCTGATCGCCACGCTCGGCATCCTCACGTTCACGTCCGGCCTGCTCCTCTGGCACTACGGCTTCGCCCCGGTGGTGGCCGAGCCGCTGCTCCCCACCCGGTCGGTCACGGTCCTCGACGTCGCCGTCTCCTACCAGAAGGTCGCGGTGCTCGCCACCGCTGCTGTCCTCGCCGCCCTACTCGCCGGGTTCCTCGATCGAACCCGCTTCGGCACCGCCGTGCGGGCCGTGGCCCAGGACCCCGAGGCGGCCCGGCTCCACGGGATCTCCCTCGGCGCCGTCGCCCGGTTCAACTGGGGCCTCGGCGCGTGCCTCTCGGCCATCGTCGGCGTGCTGGTCGCGCCGCTGCAGATCGTGAACGTCGGCACCTTCACGCTGCTGCTCACCAAGTCCCTGGCCGGCACGCTCGTCGGCGGCATGGCGTCGTTGCCGCTCACCTTCCTCGGCGGCCTGCTCGTGGGCGTGATCGAGGCCATCGCATCGGTGCGCTTCGACCAGCCCGGCATGCGCGAGCTGTCGGTGCTCGGCCTCGTCGTGGTGGTGCTGCTCGTCCGGCGGACCTGGGCGGTGGCGCCCACTGCCTACACCGAGCCGCGCACCCGCCGGCGGATCCGGATCCCCGTCCCCGCCGCCGTGCGGCCGCTGGTGTTCGCCCTGGCCGGGGTGGGTGCGGTGGTCGCCCTCGTGGTCCCCGCCGGGTCCACGTACTGGAGCTTCGTGGGCGGGCGCACCCTGTTCTTCGTCATCCAGGCCCTCAGCCTGGTGATGCTGGTCGGCTGGGGCGGCCAGGTCAGCCTCATGCAGGGCGCCTACGTCGGCGTGGGCGCCCTCGGCACCGGCTACCTCGTCGTCGAGCACGAGCTCGCCCTGTGGCTCGCGCTGCTACTGTCCGCCGTGGCCGGCACCGCCATGGGGGCCATCGCCGGCATCCCGGCGCTCCGTCTGTCGGGGCTGCAGTTCGCGGTCGCATCGCTGGCCTTCACGGGCGCCGCCGCCGCCTGGCTGTTCGAACGACCCGAGATCCCCTCCTCGCTGGCCCGCAGCGACCTGTTCGGCATCGACCTGGCCAGCGACACCTCGATCTACTACGTGATGCTGCCGCTCACCGGGCTGCTGATGCTGGCCGCCGCCAACCTCCGACGCTCGGTCCAGGGCCGCTTCCTCATCGCCGCCCGCGACGCACCGGAGGCGGTGGAGCACTTCGGCGCCTCCGCCACCCGCGCCCGGATGGGCGTCTTCCTGGTGGCCGCCTTCACCGCCACCCTCGGGGGCGGGCTCTACGCGGTCCTCATCAGCGGGCTGTCCCCCACCGACTTCGCCCCCATGCTGTCGCTGTCGCTGCTCGTCTACACGGTGGTGGGCGGCAGCCAGTCGCTGGTCGGGCCGGTCATGGCCGGCCTCGCCTTCGGCCTCCTGCCCCAGATCACCCAGTCCACGGCCGGCGGCTCCGCCAACGCCGTCCCCGACATCATCGCCGGTGCCACCGTCATTCTGGTGCTGGTGTTCCGGCCCGGGGGCCTGGCCGATCTCGTGCCCCGTCCCCGCCTGGCCCCCG
>CAZCJT010000102.1:0-8213 GCA_964498565.1 uncultured Acidimicrobiaceae bacterium | reverse complement strand
CGCCGGGCCGCCCGCCACGGCCGGCGCAGCGACGCCTTCACCGGCCGCCGACACCCGCTCCGGCGGGCCAAGGACGACGCCGTCACCCAGCTCGCCTACGCCCGCCGTGGCCAGATCACGCCCGAGATGGACTTCGTCGCCATCCGCGAGGACGTGGACGCGGACCTCGTGCGCGCCAAGGTGGCACGCGGCCGGGCGATCATCCCGGCCAACGTGAACCATCCCGAGACCGAGCCGATGGTCATCGGGCGGAAGTTCCTCACCAAGGTCAACGCCAACATCGGCAACTCGGCGGTGACGTCGTCGGTCGCCGACGAGGTCGACAAGCTCACCTGGGCGACCCGGTGGGGTGCCGACACGGTCATGGACCTCTCCACCGGTCCCGACATCCACACCACCCGGGAGTGGATCATCCGCAACAGCCCCGTGCCCATCGGCACGGTGCCGATCTACCAGGCGCTCGAGAAGGTCGACGGCTCCCCGGAAGAGCTCACCTGGGAGCTGTACCGCGACACCATCATCGAGCAGGCCGAGCAGGGCGTCGACTACATGACCGTGCACGCCGGCGTGCTGCTGCGGTACGTGCCCATGACCGCCAAGCGCCTCACCGGCATCGTGAGCCGGGGCGGGTCGATCATGGCGGCGTGGTGCCTGGCCCACCACCGCGAGAGCTTCCTGTACGAGCACTTCGAGGAGCTGTGCGAGATCTTCGCCGCCTATGACGTGGCCTTCAGCCTCGGTGACGGGCTGCGCCCTGGGTGCCTCGCGGATGCCAACGACGAGGCCCAGCTGGCCGAGCTGCGGACGCTCGGCGAGCTCACCCGCGTGGCCTGGGACCACGACGTGCAGGTGATGATCGAAGGCCCCGGGCACGTGCCGCTCGACAAGATCCGCGAGAACGTCGACCTGGAGCGCGAGTGGTGCGACGACGCGCCCTTCTACACGCTGGGGCCGCTCACCACCGACGTGGCCCCCGGCTACGACCACATCACCTCCGCCATCGGCGCAGCCAACATCGGGTGGTACGGCACGGCGATGCTCTGCTACGTGACCCCCAAGGAGCACCTCGGCCTCCCCGACCGCGACGACGTGAAGCAGGGCGTGATCGCCTACAAGATCGCGGCGCACGCCGCCGACGTCGCCAAGGGCCACCCGCACGCCCGCGACTGGGACGACGCCCTGTCCAAGGCCCGCTTCGAGTTCCGCTGGGAGGACCAGTTCAACCTCTCACTCGACCCCGACACCGCCCGCGCCTACCACGACGCCACCTTGCCCGCCGAGCCGGCCAAGACCGCCCATTTCTGTTCCATGTGCGGCCCCAAGTTCTGCTCGATGCGCATCACGCAGGACGTGCGCGCCTACGCAGCCGCACGTGGGCTCGACGACGCCAACGCCATCGAAGCGGGCATGCAAGAACAGGCGGTCCGCTTCGTCCAGCAGGGCGGCTCGCTGTACGAGACGACTGACAGCCATCCGGCGTAGACAGCGATCCCACGGGGCGGGCCTCTACGCCCGGCCGTTTCAGTCAGCCTGAAGGCTCGACGTCGGGTCCCGCCGTCCAAGTGAACGCGGACTGTCACCTATCCCTCGGACGTAACCCGCGCTGGGCAGGCGCCCGGAAGTGCCGGTGGCGGCGAGGGGGACCAAGTGCCCCGAAACGTCGGCGGGACTGGAGCGACATGCGCCGTGCGGACCGACTCCAGATCCGGCAGCATCATTATCCGGTGCCGAGACCAGCGGCGAGAGGTTGGACAAACGTGGTCAAGTTCAGGGTCAAGCCGGCCGCTGCATCCGATCAAGCAGGCCCGAGCGGAGTGCGCCTGGTGAGCCAGGCGTGGTTCGGGGACAGTCCCGGACCCCTCATCGGCTACGCACCCGCTGACCGAACCGGCGCCGGGGGACTCCCGTACATCTCCCGACGCGTGGCGGTCGTCTGGGGCTGACACCTCCCGATCTGCGTTCTCCCTCGCCTCGGTGCCGCGCCAACTGGCGATCCGGCCCTGGACCGGCAGCGGTTGGGTGACGACGAACTCATCCGCTTTCCGTTCGACCTGGGTGGGAACCGGTCTCCCAGTTCGGCTCGCCCGGACGCTCGACGGGGCGGAAGTAGGAGTGGGTCGTAACGGCTGCTCAGCTGGCCTACTCGATGCGCCCGCGCAGTGGCGGGACGGGCTCGCCGGGTCGTCACACGCTCGACCTCTTCGCTGTCTCACCCTTCTGTGGCCGTCCTTCTGCCGTGAGTGACTAGCGAGGACACGACCGCGGGCACGCCAACCGAGACGGCGGCGAGCACGATGAGAAAGCCACGAATGCCGGATCCGCCCCCGAGGTAGAGGACGCCGATCGAGATGGCACCGCTCCACCGGGTCGTCCGAATGGCCCGGGCACTCGCCGAGGGATCAACCCATGCAGCGACGAGTCGTCCGACCAACGCCGGTCCCGTGCCGATGAAGGCCCCGAGCAGCACCGGCACTACCAGGACAAGCTCGAATCCCCAGGAGCAATCGGTGGACGAATCACACGCGGCGTCGACTGCGACCATTACGCCAGCTGCGACCACCACCGGAGGAGCCAGGCCGCCAAGCAACCAACCCGACAGGGCGGCTCCATAGATCTTCACAAGAGGAGCCGAGCCATGCTCGACCGGCGGCGCTGCCACC
Organism: uncultured Acidimicrobiaceae bacterium; assembly: GCA_964498565.1. GTDB lineage: Bacteria > Actinomycetota > Acidimicrobiia > Acidimicrobiales > Salinilacustritrichaceae > Salinilacustrithrix. Next base: position 5,553 of record CAZCJT010000102.1, on the reverse strand, counting down.
GGCTCAACGGCGGGGCGGCACGACGGACCGTCCCCCGTTGCTCCCACCGTTTCAGTCTGACACGGTCCCTGCCGTACCAGGGTCCCAAAGTCCCGATCGCGCGGCCGAGAAGCCCCCCATATCGCACGCCCATATCTGCGTGGGGCATGTCCCCGAGGTGCTGTTATACGTGTGGGCGGCGGCGAGGGAGACCAAGTGCCCGGAAACGCCGGCCCCGACAGCAGCGAGATGCAGCGTGAGGAGCGTCGACAGCGCCGGGCAAATACCCGCGAACGCGGCCACGGGCTGGGCTCGACAGAAATCCGTCTACGGATGGCGGGAGTGCACATCATCGGGGTCGATGCAGGCGCGGCTACCCTCGGCTCCCTCGACGAAGGGGCGGCGTATGTGGGCACAACTGATCTCGGCGCAGTTGAAGGCCGGACACGACGACGACCTTGCCAAGCTCGCTGACTTGTTGGAGGCGTCAGAGCAGGCGGACTCGGGGATCGTGCGCGAATTCATCCTGAGAGACCAGCAAGATCCGAGCCGTATCTATGTTCTCGCTGTGTTCGAGAGCGAGGAGAAGGCTCGGATCCGCGAGGACGACCCGCGACGCCAGGACTCGCTGAAGCGACTACGCGAGCACATGGGCCAGATGCTCGCAGGCGCCCCTGAGTTCGTCGACCTGAGCGTCGTGAGCGAACTCTTCACCTAGCGGTGGGCAGTACGAAGCATCGATCGAGCAGATGAACTGCCCCCTATTCCACGCGCATATCTGCGGGGGGCACCGTCACCAAGGTGCCGGGAGGTGCGACGGGGTCGAGGTGCCCCGAAACGTCATCCCCGACCAAAGGGATATCTGGCGTGCGGAAGCCGCCGCGATCCGGTATTCGGTGCGGCCCGGGGGACTGAGCCCGTCCGAGTTCAGGTGAGTACAGCGAGCCCGAGGTAGATGGTTGGGCCTACGAGCAGTCCGAGCCCAACGCTGCCGCCGACGCTGAGCAACTGAGGCCCTCGGGACGGCCAGAGCATGGCTGCGATCGCTGCACCGACGAACACCAAGAAGCCCGCCTGGAGGAACCAGATCGCCGTGAGCGACATCGTCAGCACAGAGACGGCGGCGACCCCGGCCAGCACCTTCCAGTTGAGGGCAACCGGGCCACCACGGACGACCTCGTTTACCTGAGCCATGCAGCAAACCGTACCGCACAGTGTGCGGCTCCGTATCTGGCGACGAGCCTCCCGAACCTATGTGCCTGATTGATCGCGCGGCGGAGAAGCGTCCCCTATTGCACGCGCATATCTGCGTGGGGCGGTGCCCTCAAGGTGCCGGGAGGTGCGAGGGGGTCGAGGTGCCCCGAAACGTCATCCCCGACCAAAGCGATATCTGGCGTGCGCGGGCCGCCGCCGATCCGGCATTCGGCGTGGGTCAGCAGCCGAGGACTCGTCGGGGCCGGCGTCGAACCATTCCGCCGTGGGTCGACTGCGTGTTGCCGGTGCGGTAGTGGCCGTGGGAGTCGTCACGTTCGTCGTGGTCTGGTTGAACACGGACGTCACCGCCATCTCGTGCAACGACACCCCGACCCCGATCGAGGTGTCTGCGAGCTGCGCCGTTCCCGGTCGCAGCTTGCTCCCTGCGCTTCCCTTGGCGGTCCTCGCCGGCGCAGCGACGCTCCTCGTCCTTTTGTGGTTTCGCCGAGAGCCATCTTCCCGATAGGTGCCGCTCGTTGCTGGCGTCGGGGCCGCCGTTGTTCGTCGCCCGCTGCCGACCTCTCCGATAGGCGAGCAAACACAGTGCTCGGCACCGCGGGGCCATCCGACGCGCTCGCACGAAGACGGCAGAATGGCGCCATGGCCGACGATCCGATGGAAGAGCGCATGAGGGCGCTGTTCCGCGAGGAGCCTGACGAGCACCTCCGCCGCCTCGGCGCGAACCTCCGAGCTCAGTGGCCACCACCGGGTGATGCGACAGCCGCCGCCGGCCACTGGGCGGCACGAATCTCCGGGGCTGCTCGAGCGCTGGAGGCCACCGGTCAACTGACGCAGCAGCAAGCTCGGGACCTTGAGCTGGAGGCGCTTGCGCCCCTGATCGAGGCCGGCCACATTGCGGCGGTCGACCAGCGCGCACGCAAGTCCGGAAGCGTCGAGTCCGGCACTCCCGAGGACGACGCCACATAGCCCTGCCGCATGAGCGGGTGGCGCACCAAGGTGCCCCTCGCTGGTACCCCCACAGCGCCACGTCAGAGCGACAGCCGCCGCTCGCGATTTCCAGTTCCGGCCGCTACGAGACCTACTTCCGACGGGTGTCGAGGCGTCTCTTCCATTCGTGGGCTGGCCCGTTGGCTCGCCAGATGAACCAGTTTCCGAAGCCAACGCAGGTTCCGGCGGCGACGACAGCTCCCACAGGCGCCGAGACGGCGGCGACGAGAGCGCCGCTGAGAACAGCACTGGCAAGTCCCCACCCGACGGGGTGCTCCGCCACCCAACTGGGGAGCGGCTCTCGGTTCCGCAACCCACGAGGCTTCCCCACAAGCGTCATCTTGGCTGCCCGACGTCCGCGGTTACACCGCGAAGGCAGTGCCGTAGTCGAACGTCGTCTGTTCGCCGTACCGATCACGGATCTGGCGTTCGAGGTCCGGGTCGGCCTGGGTCAGCATCACTGCCAAACCGCTTGCGCCCTTGCCCGCCCCGCGGACAGCCGGAAATCGGCGGAAGACGTCATCGTTGACGGCAGCCCACGCCTGAGCTGCGCCATCCGGCTCGTCGACGCCGGCGACCAGCGCAGCGACATGAGCTCGCATCTCGACATTCGACAGGTCGTCCACGATGGGCAGCGTACGAAGGTACGACGAACGAGGAGTCCCTATGTGCCGGTAGCCGGCGGTTCCGATGCCGCAGGGCCGAGTTGACGTCGCCGCCCCGATCGACCAGTTCTCCGGTGGAAGGGCGTCGAACGAGCCGGCTACCCAACGGACGACGTGGAACCATAACGGTGTGTCCGAACGTCACAGCGTCATGTGGCTACTGCGTATCGTCCTCCTGCCGACGTTGATCGTGGCGCTAGCAGGCTGCGGTGAGGAGACCTCGGATTCGGTCGGCGCTGCGACGGTCGACGAGACGTTCCCGACCGACCCGATCGGCGGGCAAGGTCAGATCGAGTGCGTGAACGGTCAGAGGGTCCGCATCTACGAGTTCACAACCTCGGCGGAACGTGACTCGGCGGCCGAGTCCCTCGACCCCGACGACGCATCGCGCGTCGGCGGCGCATCCGTCGCCTGGGTTGGAGATCCGATCTTCTGGCGGTCGGGGGATCGGGAGCTAGTCATGTACGCCGGCGAAGAGTCGTCAGTGATCGACCACCTCGACGACACCCTCGGAGAACGGGTGTCGCAGGGCCGTGGCCGATCGAGCGCGCCCGACGCCTTCACCTGCTAGCGGCTATGTGCCGATCGCGCGGAGGTGAACCGCCCCATATCGCGCGCGCATATCCGACCGGGACATGTCACCAAGGTGCCGATCGATGTCGCCCGGTCCGGATGCCCCCGATTGTCGTCCCCAACTGCGCCACCGAGGTGGCCGAGGACAAGGCGGAAGGGGTCATTCCGTTCTGGTCGACGCGGTTCGAGAGCTCGGCCCATGATTGGAGTGCGGAACGGCGCGAGAGCAGGCTGTGGTGATGCCGCACGGTCGCACGCCAGCTCAAAAGACCCAGGTGGCCCTCGCCGGGTATGTTCGACCCGGCGACCACGTCGTCAGGGAGGGCCGCTACATCGAGGTGCTTCGCGTCCGACGGGCCCAGGGAAGGAAGCCCCGGACTGGCGAGAACCTCCGCCTCGTTGGCGCGGACGAGGTGATCAAGGTCAACAGCCTTGACGGCGTCCGCATCCTGGCCCGGCGAACCTGAAAGTCGGCCTGGGGCACCGTCTCCCAGCTGCCGGACGGGGCAACGGTGTCCACGTGCCCTGAAACTCCGTCGCTGGCGGAGTGGTATCCGGCGTGAATGTGTTGCATCGAGTGCTGGCATCAGGCGGTCGTCAGGCACTCATGAAGTGATCTTGGCAACGAGGGTGACGGCGGGGCGGGTGGTAGCGGGGGAGCGCCCCACGGTGGTGAGCGGGTCAGCTGTCCGTGTCGATCGGCTGGCCGGTGATGCGGTCGGTGGGACCGGTACTTGCCCACGCTGGGTTGGCGGCGAGATCGAGTTGGAGGAGGTCGAGTTCGCCGCCCAAGGAGGTGACTGCATCGGCGATCGCCGCGCAGATCGCTTGTTCCAGGTGGGCGCGTTCGACGGTGTCGGGCCAGCGGACACCGATCCGGGCTCGCAGGACACGGTGCTGGAGCTCGGGCGGACGGTTCATCGGACCAACGGTAGGGGCCGGGGCCGTGGAGGCGTTCACAGCTGCAGTGGCGGGTCGAAGTCGAAGGGCTCTGGTGCCAGGCGAAGCTGGGGCGGTTCGGGTTCGGTTTCCAGCTCCGCGAAAGTGTCCAGGTCGAGAGTGTCGGGGTTGATGTGGCCGGCGGGGGCGAGGACCAGCTCTGGTGCGCCGGCGGTGAAGTGGGCGCGGGGGTCGTCCCAGGTGGACCATCCCTCTGCTGGGTCCCAGCCAACCCAGGCGTCATGGCCGTTTGGGGTGGTGAAGCGGACGAGGCCGACGGAGCGGTCCGGATGGGTGTGTCGAAGGTCCTCGGCGGCGCTGGCCAGGGCCGGGTCCACGGCCAGGCCAGCGGGCGGGTTCCCAGCGACCGTCGCCACCGGGATGTGGCGGTGACCGTCGAGGGGGATCGGGTCGGCTGCCTGCTGGAACTGGAAGTGGTACTCCTCGACGCCGACCTCGACCGGTGGTGGGGCGTCGTCGGCGAGCACGAGAACCTTCCCTTCGTCGGTGACGGCGAGCGTGCCGGTCCGGTCGTACACGGTGACGGCGACCGTGTCGGGGTCGAGCTGTTGGTCGGCGTCGCCGTGGAGGTGGCCGGTGTTGGGGGTGAGGTCGACGGGGAAGGCGGGATGGCGTAGGGCGTGTTCGATCTCGGCGGCCTGCTGGTCGAGGCGGCGGGCCATGAACACGTGCTCGGGCAACGGGGGAGCGGGGCGGCCGTCGAGGGGCAGGATCGTGGTGGGCCACAGCTCGGGGCCATAGGCGTGCAGGATGCTGCGCGCCTGTGCCGGTTCCCACAGGTCGAAGGGTGAGCAGTTCAATGCCTCGCAGACCTGGGCGATGTCGGTGACGTCGAGGGTGTCGATCCGCCCGGACAGCAACCCGTCGACGAGGTCGGCGTCGAGACCGAACCCGGTCGAGAAGGTGTCGAGGTCCTCGTCGCCGAAGTCGCGGTGGAACTCGGCCAACACGTCGGCGACGGTGGCTGCCGGAAGCGACCAGACCCGGTCGGGGTCGCCGGCGGCCAGGGACTGTTCCCAGGAGACGAGGCGGTCCTGCCAGGCGGCCAGGCGCGTCGAACGGGAGTCCAGCCCTCGGGTCAGGGCGTCGACCCGGGTCATCGCCCATCCCAGGTCACGGGCCACGCCGGGCTTGTCCCACCCGGCCAACGCCGTGTCGACGTCGCTGCGGTCCT